>JAFADM010000240.1 GCA_023424865.1 Bacillota bacterium
TAAGCTGAAAATATAATTTACATAACGATGTTATTTAAGATAGCAATATTATTTTCAATTGGAAGCGATAGCTGTGAACGACGTTTGCTCTAAGAACAGGAGGATTCTTTTGGCAAGACAGGAACAAAAGAATAGAAGTGAAAAAGTAAGACAGGCTATTTTGGATACTGCTCTGGAAATGGGGATGGAGGAAGGCTTTGAGAATGTCTCCATAAGAAAAATCATCAGTCGCATGAAATATTCCACCGGCGTTGTCTACCATCATTTCAAGGATAAGCAGGAAATCATGGATGCCATAGAGGAAGGGGAAACCAAAAAGCTTTATGGGGAGATAGCCCAGCTTCTGGATGACAAAAAGAGCGGCCTTGCCAATATGGAGACCGTATTTCACAGGATAATGCGGCTGGCTTACGAGGAGCCGGAAAAATACAATTTAATGGTGCTTTTAAAATACAGCAGACATAAAGGCGGAAGGCCTTCCTGGATTGCATCCGTATCGGAGAGCCTGAAACAGGAAATAGCCGGCGGAAATATTCGCGAGCTGGATGCCGAAAAAGCGGCCTTTGCCATTTGGAGCTCATTTTTAGGGTTTAATCTTATGATTTCCAGGTATAAGGATCTTACCGAGGCGGAAGCAGAAGAGCTTTTTAAGGTTCAATTCGAAATGATAATAAAGGGGATAAAAAAAGTATGAATCGATTTAGTGTGGTGTATGCAACCATGACCGGCCATTCCAAAAAGATTGCTGAAAAAGTGGGGGAGGCACTTGGTGTAACAGCCCTTAATATTGCCAAGGACCCTCTTGCCGAGGACGCGGAGCTGCTTTTTATTGTGGGAGGGCTGTACGGCGGAGAAAGCCGTCCGGAGCTTCTGGAGTATGTGAAGAAACTGGATGCTAAGAAATTCCCCAAGGCAGCCTTAATAACCTCCTGCGCATCAACAAAGCAAAAGCAGGAGAGTGTAAGAAAGCTCCTTTTGGAAAAGGGGATTGAGGTTGTGGATGAATTCCTTTTACCGGGCAGCTTTCTCGTTATGAAAATGGGGCATCCCAACGAAACGGATATTGGAGAGGCTGTGGCATTTGCTCATGGACTGGCCAATGGCAGCAGGGCAGGGTAATGTATTCGGCTTTACCCTCTGCCGATTAACTGAAGTAAGAGCAAGGAGCCGGGATAGTACTTCATCAGGTACTCGTTGCCGTTCTTGTTTTGAAGGCTTATGGCATTAGCCTTAAAGTCCTCATACCATGCCTGACCGTTTTCATACGTCCGGGCTTCTAATTCTGCCCCCACAATCCCACGGCAGGCTTCAGCCATAATATGGCCCTCCAGGCCGGTCTGATTACCCGCTTCAAAAAGTGTAAAGCAGTAGCGTAGTGTCTTGAAGCCATAATCCATTAATTGCTCAAACTCCTGAGGGTGAGCGTCAATATAGTCCTGGGGGTTGGAGGAGGTCTGCGGGGAGGCCATAATGGCTTCGATAAGCCCCCGGATAGCTCCGTCATAGTCGGGAACCGGGAAGGCGCGAGCCTTTTCATAGCAGCTCTTCTCAAGCTCTTCAATGTATTTCTGAGTATCCAGGGTGGAGTAAATATCGGCAGGGAATTTTGCCCTGATAGATCGGCCGTTGTTGACACCATCTTCCGGCGTCCAGTATTCCGTCATAATATAGAAGCCGGAGGGCTGCTTTTTAAAGGTGACGGCCGCCGGCATATAACTTCCGCCGCCTTCTTTCAGAGTATCGCCCGTATACTCAAATTCCATGTAGAGGGCTATAATGTAAACGGTTATGGTATTTGCGTCCTCTTTTGTTTTGAGTACGGTATGGGCTTCGGTGGCGAAATCACCGCCGGAATAGCTGTTTTTATTGGCGTAGAGAATAGCCTGGGATACGGCCTTATCCAGCATGGACATATCATTGAAGTAAGGAAGACGGGCGTCTTCCGGAGAAACGGGCAGGTCCTTTTTCTCAATTAAAGTCACAATATCCTCGTAATCCCCTTCCGAGGTGGTGTAGTACCTGAATTGTAAATTCACACGGACGGCAGCCAGATGGGAGCCGGGCTCGTAAAAAAGAAGCTCCATATCCTCATTCCACTTAATCCGTATGGCTTCAGCCGTTTGAGGAAGGGATTGATTCTTGTTTTCAGCCCAATCAACCTGCCCAAGGTATAGCCCCAGAGCCTGGCCTGAAACAGTCGTGTTTTGGCCGTCCTTTGTTCTGGAGATAGGGACCTCATCCATTTGATAAGAGACATTAGCCAGGTTTTTTACATTTAAAAGGGATAAATCGGGGTCCGATGTCCTGGGGCCGGTAAAGGCGCATGTCACAAGCACGCAGGTCAGTATGACCACGGTCGCCATGGCCGGAAAAAGGGCCTTGGGATTTCTGACAATCATGTTAAGCCTTTCCTTAATGCCTTTCTTCCCGGAATTCATGGTGGTGGCGGTACATAGGAGTCCACCGGCGCTTCGCTTCACGGCAATCATATCCACAAGAGTGCGGGCATAAGACAGGCGGTTTGCATCACCCACGATTTTTATGGCAGCTTCATCACAAGCCAGTTCACAATCCGTTCGTGACAGGCTTGCCGCTGCCCACACCAGTGGATTCCACCACCAGACAGCAAGGCAAACACCTCTTAATAACGACCATAGATGATCCCAATGGCGATAATGACAAAGCTCATGGACCAAAACATGCTCTGTCACGGAGGGTATTTGAGCCGCTTTAGGAGTTAAATACACTGCCGGACGGAACAGGCCGTACAGGCAGGGAGAAGCTATGGAACCGGTAGTATAAACAGGAAGCCTGAAGCCCTCACTATTTAAGGGGGTTCGATCCTTCCGAAGCCTTAAATAAAAACGCAGATTAGAGGCAGCAAACCAAAAGCCTGCCAGAACACTTCCGGATAACCAGATGACTGGGCCTGCTTTTTTTAGGAATCCGCCTAAGCCGGCATAATGCGTGTTGGAATTATTCAAAGCATTTGGAGGAGGTATTACGCCTGTGTTTTGAGTACCGTCTTCAAAGTCCTGTGTTGTAACAGGCGGAGGGATGAGTGCATTATCGGAATAGCTGTCTCTCAGTGAGAGGGATGGGTTAAGCCCGGCGCTAGCCATGGCGTTTAAGAGGCTTAAGGGACTTTCAAAAATGAAAAAGGGGGTTAAAAGCCTTAGAAGTACAAGACCCCAAAGTGCATACTGCATGCGGCGGCTGATTTTACCGTAGAACAAAAAACGAACGGCAATAATCAATACGATAAGCACACTGGAGGCAAAGATTGCAGGAATCATTTTGAAGCCTCCTTTTCTGCCTCCCTGAGGATGGCGTAGAGTTCGTCAATATCCTGTTTTGTCAAAGCCTTCTGACCGGCCATGGAGGCCACCATCATACCAAGGCTGCCCTCGTAGACCTTTCCCAGAAAGCTCTCCGTTTCATAAGAGGCGGCTTCATCCTTAGTGAGAACAGGATAATAAAGCTTTCGCCGCTCGTAGTCCTCATAGCGTACTACGCCTTTATCAACCATTCGTGAAAGCATCATAAAAATGGTGCCCTTTGTCCAGCCCGTATCCTCCTTAACCAGAGATACAAGCTGTGAAACCGTACGGGGAGCTTCCTTCCAAAGAAGGTTCATAAGCTTCCATTCACCATCCGAAAGAGTTTTTGGTAACTGCATAAGAAGTTTCCTCCGAAGAAGATAACAAATGTTATCCTTGTGTTGATACGAGTATAACAAGAAGGTTGACAAATGTCAACCGTGAATGCCGTTCTCCTTCGGGGTAATCGTACATGAAGTTCAAGCCTTATGAAAAAACGGGATTTTTTCTGAAGACTGCCCTGGTTTGCTCTGGGAGGCCGAAAGGAAAGCAGCATGGCTTTTCTGCTATATAGCATAAAAATAGGAGTTATTCGGGCAAGAGGGTTCAGGACACAAGCCCGGAATGCTATAATAAATTATCCCACAAGCCTTTTCATGGGGAGGTATTCCATGCAGTTTCAAAGTGAGCGGCTAATGTTTCGTGAGCTTACTCAAAAGGATTTTAAGCAGGTTTACGCCATTTTTTCAAATAAGGAGATTATGAAGTACGCCCTGCTTGACGCCTATACGGGAGAAGAGGACTTTCTTCCTTATTTTAATCAGATACTCGAAAACAATACCCTGTCCCAAACACGGAGAGCCTATGAATTCGGCATTTTCTCCTTGCAGGACGGGCATTTTGCAGGCTTTGGCGACATTGAAATTCACCGCAGGGGAGCTTATGGCGGAAGCGGTGAAATCGGCTATTTTCTGGCTCGGGACGCCTGGGGAAGAGGCTATGCTACCGAAACCGCCCGGGCTCTGGTGAATTATTCCTTTAATCAGCTCAAGCTTCACCGTGTGACGGCCAGGTGCAATGCCTTAAACAGCCGGTCGGAGCGAGTGATGCAAAAAGCAGGGATGCATAAGGAAGGGGAGCTTAGGAAGGAGCGCTTCAAAAACGGTCGATGGGAAAACGAGCTTTGCTACGCGGTCCTTTTTGAGGAATGGAAGGAAGCTCGGCCTGTCCAGGGCGAAGGGCAGTGGATTACCTGAGGAGAGGCAGGCTGCCGGTAAGCTTATTTACCTTTTTTTTACTTCCGTACAAAAGGAGGCCTAAATAGGAAAAAGAGCTTTCCTGGGCACTTCCGGCTTGCGTCGTGTAATCCTCATACTGCTTGCAGGCTTGAGCGATATCTGAAAAATCCACTACCGTCATGTCCTCAAAGCCTTGGCCGTACAGAGCGGTGCGAAGCCTTCGAAGACAGTCTCTGTCGCCTTTAAGTATAGGCACGGGCTGCTTGACAATGCCCTTATGCGGGAGCCCCGACCCGTCTGTAATATCCGGGCCGATATATTCGGGGGCCAGATGTCCCAGGGATATTCCCAAAATGGCCGCCGTGTTGACAAGCAGTCCGGCAGGGAGTGTTTCGTCAATTACCAGAACGCATTTCTTTTCTTCAATCATAAATGTCATCCTCCTTCGTCAGTATAACTTGGCTTGCCTGCCCATGGGATTTTCGGGGTGAGGCTTCACCGGTGAAAATCCGCATGTACTGCCGCGGAGTCAGGCCGATAAGCTTTTTAAAATAATTGGTGAAGTGGCTTTGATCACTGAAGCCTGTGGCCAGAGCAGCCTGCGCCGGTGTCGTTCCCTGTTCCAGAAGCTTTTTGGCATTGCCGATGCGAATGGTTTGAAGATAACTGTAAGGAGAGATTCCCTTTACACGTGTGAAGGACCTCAAAAAGTGGTATTTGCTCATATTGGCCTGTCGGCTGAGCTCATCAAGGGTAATGACGCCACTGTAATGGGACTCTAAAAAATCGCACACCGGCTGGAAATAGGGCTGGGATTCCTGTAAAGTGTTGGCGGGAAAGCTGCCGCCATATTCCCCAAGGAGCTGTCCAATGAAAAACAGGTAGAGCTCTTCCTTTATAAAGTCCGTTTCTCCGTGGCAAATCATGGGAAAAAGCTCCTTTAAGGTTCCGGCAAGCTCGCTGCGGTAAAGCACCGACTCTGAAAAGCAGGGATAATAACCGCAGCCCGTAATTTCGGATGCGGTTTGATACATAACCTGGGGCTGAATATTAAGGCATCTGTAATCCAGCGTTTTGCCGTCGATTTGTTCACAGGAGTGGACATCCCGGGGATTGAACAGCGTAATATCCCCGGGGTTTATAATATACTCCTGCTGCCTGCATTCCAGGTAGCGCTGACCGGCTTCAATAAAGCCGATAACATAATAATCGTGAAAATGGCTGGGGAACTTCTGCATGATGCCTTCAAAGCGGTAGGCCTCTATTTGCAGCTCCTCATCAAACCAGACGGTTCTTTTCTCCTTGGACATGTTGCTTCTGTTTGCCTCCTTTTTAGGGAACAGGGAAGGTAAGTTCTTATTAAGCATACCCTATAGCAAAAGGAGGTGCTTGAAAAATATTGCTCATATGAAGTACGTTATGACCAGACCTCTTCGGCAAGCTCTTTAATAAAAAGAAGCTTTTTCCATTGCTCCTCCTCTGTGAGAATATTACCTTCCTCAGTGGAGGCAAAGCCGCATTGAGGGCTCAGGCAAAGGCGTTCCAGGGGGATGTATTCGGAGGCTTCCCGGATACGGGATAAAATCTGTGCTTTATCCTCTAAAGCACCTGTCTTGGAGGAAATAAGTCCCAGTACAACCAGCTTTTCGCCGGACACCTCCTTAAGCGGGGTGAAATCTCCGGCTCTGTCCGTATCGTACTCAAGGTAATAGGCGGAAACGTTCTCCTGGCCCAAAAGATTTTTTGCCACAGGCTCGTAACCGCCGGAGGTAGCCCAGGTGGAGTGGTAATTGCCCCGGCACACATGGGTGGTTACGGTGAGATCGGAGGGAAGATTGGCAATGGCGTCATTGTTCAGGCGAAGGTAGAGCTTTTGCAGATCCCCGGCCGAATAGCCATCCCCTGCCATGGCAGACCAGAAGCGCTCGTCACAGAGCATGCCCCAGGTGCAGTCATCCAGCTGGATATTGCGGCAGCCCAGATCATAAAAGGCCAGAATAGCTTTATGATAAGCTTCAGAGATATCTTTGTACAATTCCTCCCGATCCGCATAAAACCGGGCGATTTCCTTTTCGTTAACTCCGCGAACCAGCTCGGCCAGAAACTGAGCTGGGGCCGGGAGGGTCTGGCGGGCTAGAACATCGCTTCCCGCCGCGTTTTTTAGAAAACGGTAATGGTCCAAAAAGGGATGGCCGGTAAACCGGATTTTGCCTGACAGCCGGGCGGAATCCGCACGGGTTTCCTCACCGTGAAAGAAATAGCCATGCTCCATTAGCACATGCTCCACACCGTCAAAGCCCCAGAAAAAATCCAGATGCCAGTAGCTTCTGCGAAATTCCCCGTCCGTTACGGCTTTCAGCCCAATGGCCTTTTGCCTGGCAACAAGCTTTGTTATTTCCTCGTCCTCAATTTGGGCAAGTTCTTTGTCGGTAATCTGGCCCGATGCAAATTTTTCTCTCGCCACCTTTAAAGCCTGGGGCCTTAAAAAGCTTCCGACAATATCATAACGAAAGGGAGGAGCGGTTCTTGGGGTCGTTTTATTAAAGGCACTCATTACAATCACCTCGTAAATAAATTATGAAATGGGGGAGTGCCTTCACTATAGCACGAGCAAAGGGTTATAACATAACACTTTAAAATTATAGCTGCCTATAGCTTTGGACTATAACCCTGCTGAATGCCGCCAATAGGCCCTGCTTACTTTTTCTTGGCCACAGGAAGCCAGACCTGGGATTTATAATTCGGTGAGGCTTGATCACCGTCAGTATAAACCTCTATGTCGGGTGCATCCGCGTATTCATAACCCGAAGCAGGCAGCCATTCGGTTACAATCCGCTTCTGGAGCTCCTGCATAGCCCCCGGCAAGGGGCCTGCGCATTCAAAAACTGCCCAGGTTCCCGCCGGTAGGGTGTATTCCTCAAAGCCTACGGGTAAAGGCTTGTCCGTTGCAGCGGCAATGTAGTAGTCGAAATCCTTGCCGTTGTTGCAGGTGCTTACGCCCAAAAGTCCGAAGGGCGGGAGGTTCATGAGGCCGGCGATCCCAGGTATAAGGCCCTGTTGGGTTGTTTTTTGCCAGAACAGAGGTACCTTTGCGAAATTTTCCTCAATATGAAAGGCCATGTGCTCCCGGACACCCACAATTCGAAAAGCAGCTTTGCTTTCAATGCGGTAGGTCATTTCCTCAGCGCCTTTTATCGAGAGTGTAAAGCTAACCCTTGGGAAGGCCTTAAGGAGCCGGCCCTCGCTTCTGGCGGCGGATGGGGAGATGCCGTGTACGCTTTGAAAAGCGCGTGTAAAGGCTGTGGGAGATTCATAGCCGTATTTAAGCGCAAGATCAATTATTTTTGTATCGCTGGTTTGCAGCTCAAAAGCAGCGGCGGTCATTCGCCGCCTTCGTATATATTCCGAGAGAGGAACTCCCGCAATATAGGAAAACATTCTTTGAAAATGATAGACCGAGCAGCATGCATGTCTTGCCGCCTCATCAAAGCTTACTGTTCCGTCCAGCCTGCCTTCAATATAATCAATGGCACTGTTGAGTTTTTCAAGCCATTCCATTGCATCACCTCCCGACTATTATAGTTTAGCATGAAGGAAAAAAACAGCCTTGATACAGGGCTTGTATTTTTATTCACAAGCTATTGACAAGGAAGAATGAATAAACTATGATAAATAAAACATAGTAATCTTATATAATTAATATGTTATATAAACTCAGTAAATCCAAGTTGATTTTTATGAAACGTTCTTATTCACTAAGAAGGGAGTGCTGGTATGAAAAGTGTAAAGCATGTGGTATTTAGCATCATTTTCCTTGTCGCCGGTCTTTTAATTGCCTTAGGTCCCCAGTTTATTTTTAAGATTTGCGATCAGCATCACGGAGAAATTACGAACTGCTTTTGGACAGCCCGTGCTTTACTGGGGACAGGAATACTTATTGCACTTTTGGGAATTTTGAGCCTGCTATTTAAGAATACCGGCATTCTTACCGGCTTAAGCATCTCCATCCTGCTTAACAGCCTTTTGGCTTTTCTTATCTCCAACGTGCTCATCGGCATGTGTGAACATTCCACTATGGACTGCCGGCTTATAACCCTTCCTGTGCTCAATGTTATTTCCATTCCGTTAATTGTTCTTGCGGCGGTACATGTTTACCTGTTAAGCCGGAGCCTTCGGAAGGAGGAAGCTTAGGATGCGCCTGCCACATCTGGGCGTCCTGGATCTTTCTCGGAAAAACCTTCGTCAAAGGCCTTACAGGAGCATCTGTTTGACTGCAATTGTAGCATTGCTTTCATTTTTACTTATTGTAAGCGGCATTCTTGCTTATGGCCTTGCAAACGGCATGAAGAGCGTTTCTGATAGACTGGGCGCCGACGTCCTCATTGTTCCCAAGGGCTATGACAAAAAGACGGAGGGTGCTCTTCTCAGGGGAGAACCCAGCGCGTTTTACATAAGTGCTGAGGATTCGTATAAGATTTTGAAGGGCAGTGATTTTGAAAAGGTTTCTCCACAGCTGTTTATAACCTCCATGGACTCGGATCATTGCGCTTTTCCTGTTCAGCTCATCGGTTATGATCCCGAGACGGATTTTGTTATTGCTCCCTGGATAGCCACTGCCACCCCCAAGGCCCTGGAGCTTCGGGAAATCGTGGCAGGAGCCAATATACAGGCCGAGGTGGGCGACGAGCTGCTTTTCTTCAATACAAAATACCGGGTGGTGGCAAAGCTTCATAACACGGGTATGGGATTTGATACCTCCGTCTTTTTCAATATGGAAACGGCCAGAGAAGCCCTGGACGAATATCTGTACTACTCAGGGACGGAGATACCCGATAAGGCCAGGGCTGTATCTGTTCTGACGGCGGATATTAAAGGCGGCTACACCACCGAATTTCAGCGCTCCATAAATGACAAGTACAGAAATAGTGGCGTTGAATTTGTCTATACAAAAAATCTTATTGGCACCGTATCCCGCAATATAAGTACTCTTCTGACCTACAGTGTGGTGATACTGGCTATTTTATGGCTCATTGCCATAGGCGTTCTTTCCATTGTTTTTTCCGTTATGCTCAATGAAAGAAAACGGGAGTTTGCTGTTTATCGGGCGCTGGGCTCCTCAAGGCGGTGGCTTACCCGAATGCTATTAACGGAGACAGCACTTGTCAGCCTGGCAGGCGCCCTTTTAGGTGCGGTTAGCTTTTTAATGCTGGGCTATTCCTTTAAGGGACTTTTTCAAAGAGAAATGGATTTGCCCTATGTTCTGCCCGGTTCGGCCATGCTGCTGCTTCTGTTATTGGGAGGATTCCTTTTATCCTTTGTCACAGGGCTTCTTACCTCGCTGGCATCCTCTGTGAGGATCGGCAAGGTAGCGGAAACAGCCCTTAAGCCGGGAGGTTTTTGATAAATGCTTTTGAAGACCAATGAACTCACAAAGGAATACAAGCGGAGCGGCAAAAGCTTCAGTGCGGTGGAAAAGGTAAGCCTCACCGTAAATGACGGTGATTTTATTCTCATTACGGGACGCTCCGGAAGCGGAAAAAGTACCCTGTTAAATTTGCTGGTGGGCCTTATCCGTCCAACCCGGGGTTCGGTTTTGTTTGAGGAAAAAAGCTTATTTGATGGGAAGGATGAGGAACTGTCCCTCCTTCGAAATAAGCGAATAGGTTATATACCCCAGGGCCAGAGCCTTTTGCCCAACCTGACGGCATTGGATAATGTGCTTTTGCCCTTCAGAATTTATAAAGTAAAGGGTGAGCCGGAAAAAAGAGCCGGGGAGCTGCTTGAAAAGATGGGCATCGCCCATTTAACCTCCTCCTTCCCCGAAGAGCTTTCGGGAGGAGAGCTTCGCAGGGTCACTATTGCCCGGGCACTTATTAACTCGCCGTCCCTCCTTGTTGCGGATGAACCCACCGGGGATCTGGATCCTCAAACAAGCGGGGAGGTTATGAAGCTCTTTGAGGAAGTGGCCAAAAGCGGCATAGCTGTTGTACTTGTAACCCATGATCCTGACGTTGTGCGGTTTGGAAACCGCCATCTATGCATGGATGGCGGCCGCCTGACCACCCCCATAGATTAACCTCATGGCCCTGGTTGAAAGGAGATGGAAAAATGCTGAATAAAGCAGAAAACAGGAATAAAACGGCTCATGCTGCTCCAAGTGACGGAGATAACGGCAAAATTGTTCTCAAGAATCTGAAGCAAGTGTACTATGTTCGCAATCAAGCTAAAAAAAGAGTAGAAGAATTTGTAGCCCTGGAGGATTTTACCCTTTCCATTCAGGACGGTGAATTTGTGGCCATAGTAGGGCCCTCGGGGTGCGGAAAATCAACCCTTTTGGATATTGTCTCCGGACTTGCCAAATCCGAAGGCGGCCAAATTTATATTGACGGCAAGCTTGTAACCGGCCCGGCCCTGGACAGAGGCTTCATCATGCAGGGCTATGCCCTCTTTCCCTGGCGCACCACAAAGCGCAATGTGGAGTATGGCCTCGAAGTTAAAGGCGTACCTAAAAAGCAAAGAGAGCCTATTGTGAAGAAATTTATCGAGCTGGTGGGCTTAAACGGTTTTGAGGACCGCTATCCCAATGAATTGTCCGGCGGTATGCGCCAAAGGGTGGCTATAGCCCGCTCCCTTGCCTACGGGCCTCAGGTTTTACTTATGGATGAACCCTTTGCGGCAGTGGATGTCCAAACAAGGGAAACCCTTCAGGATGAGCTTTTACGCATATGGGAGAAAACCAGGAAAACCATTTTGTTTGTAACCCACAGTATTGAAGAGGCTGTTTTGCTTGCAGACAAGGTGGTTGTCATGACTAAAAGGCCCGGAAGAATAAAACGAATTATTGATGTTAATCTGCCTCGGCCCCGCACTGCGGGCGACATGCGGGCCTCATCGGATTATGCCTCCTTAACACGCCATATCTGGGAAATTTTAAATGATGTGGATCCTGTAAAGCCGCAGAAAGAGGAAAAGGCGATCGTTAATGAAATCCTGGCGCGTTCTTTATTAAGTACATAAACACATGGGTTGTGCACGACGATCTGCACGGAAAGGGAGACTTAAATGAAAACATTAAACAGAAAAAAACGCAGCACAAAAAGGAGAATGACTCTATTGGGCGTGATTGCCTGTATGTCGGTTATCACATTGTCCGGATGCGGTTCTTCCTCAAACGAACCTGTTAATGCCGGCCAAAGCCCGGATCCAACCGTCAGCGCGGCCCCTTCAAGCAGTCCGGAAGCCTCCGAGCCCGCAGTAAAAGAAGTGTTTACCCTCAAATGCGTAACACAGACCACCTTCAGTGAAACCATCATCGCCGATAAGCTGGGCTTCTTTGAGGATGAAGGCATTAAGATTGAATATGTAGGCTCCCTGGGACAGGGGGTAACCCAGTTCCAGGCCATTGAACAGGGAATCATCGATGTGTTCACCCAGGGTCATCCCTCTTCCATCGCCCAGGCCCGGCTTGCAGGAATAAAGGTTAAGCAGGTTGCACCCGGTTTTGTGGATGCGCCGGATAACCCTCACATCATGTATCTGGTTAAGGATGACAGCCCCATTCAGACCCTTGACGATCTGATAGGCAAAAAGGTGGGCATCAGCTTCATCGGACCCTGCACCAACGGTTATATTGAATACTATCTGGAAAGCAAGGGGCTGGATCCCGAATCCGTTGAGTTTATAACCCTTACACAGCCGGGGCAGGCTGAGCAGGCTGTTACTCTGGGGCAAATTGACGTTACCACCTCACACACACCCTATGGCGGCGTCGCACTCAACCAGGGCGGCGTACGTCTCCTGGCAACAAGCTGGGATATTTTTCAGAGTCCTGGAGCAGGCTTTGCTGCCCGCGGTTTTTCCGACCGGTTTATAGAGGCGCATCCGGATATCGTTCAGGGCTATGTCAACGCCATGTACCGGGCCAGAGTATTTATGGAAGCCAATCTGGAATATGCCAAGGAAGTGGGCGCCGAATACCTTGAGCTGGAGCCGGAGGAGGTTAGCTCCAACAGCTATGATCAGAGCAAAAACATTAATCCTCAATATGTGGAAGAGTGGTTTACGATTGCGGAGAAGATTGGTCTTTGGAACACGGGAGATATTAAACCGGAGGAAGTGTATACCAATGACTTTGTTCCCAAAGATGTTCCCGCATCCGACGCCGCTATTGGAAAATAAGCGATGAAAAAGGTATTTAAATTTTTTCAAACCCTGTTTAAATCCAGTTTTGCCATTATCCTTTTTCTTCTCCTGTGGGAAATCTGCGGCAGACTGGGATTTCTGGTAAACCCGCTGTTTCTGCCGCCCTTTTCCAAGGTACTGAAGGCGCTGTTCCAAATTGCTGCCAGCGGTAAGCTCTGGCAGCACCTCTCCATAAGCCTTTGGCGGTCCCTTAGCGGGTTTACGCTGGGGATGCTGGTTGCCGTTCCTCTGGGCTTGACCATTGGCTGGTTCAAGGGGCTTGGGGCTTTTCTGAACCCCTTGCTCCAGCTCTTCCGGAATATGCCCACCCTTGCGCTCCTGCCGGTGTTTGTCATGTTTTTCGGTATCGGTGAATTTTCCAAAACCATGGTTATTTTATGGGGCGTGCTGTGGGCAACCCTTTTAAATACCGTTTCAGGAGTGCGCAATGTGGATCCTCAGCTTATCAAGGCCGCCCGCTCCATGGGTGTCGGGCCCCTGAGACTGTTTTGGACGGTGGTGCTGCCTGCGTCCCTGCCTTATATTTTCGCCGGTATGCGAATATCGGCCACCGTATCCATTCTCATTCTGATTGCCGCCGAAATGATGGGAGCCAATAAAGGCTTGGGGTATGCTCTTTTCTTCTACCAATCCAATTTTAAGGTGGCGGAAATGTATGCCATGCTGGTGGTTATGGCCTTGCTTGGTGTAACTCTTAATTTTGCCCTTGAAAAGGTGGAAAAACGGAATTTCCGCTGGCGTGACGGAGCGGGCAAAAATGAGTAATCCCGGTCCCTCTGCCATTTCGCCCTATTGTTTTTCTCCCAATTCATTTTTATTTTATCACTCAATCAGGTTAAGGAAGGTGATAACATGTTAACCTCAGAAGCGGTAAAAGTTGATTCCAGGTTAACCTCAGAAGCTGTCAAAAGAGCTGCCCGTGAATTTGGGGCCGACCTTGTAGGCATCGGTTCCATTGACAGGTGGGAGAACGCTCCCTATGAAAACCATCCCCGGGCCATTATGCCCAGAGCCCGCTCCGTTATTTGCATTGGCTTTCGCATTCCCAGAGGCTCCTTCCGCGGCGTGGAGGAGGGAACCTATTACAGCTCCTATACGCTGACGGGTTTCTCTGATATTAATAATTATCTTGCCCCCGGGGTGCAGCGCAAGCTGGCCAATTTTATTGAAGACTATGGCTATGAGGCCTCTACGGTGATGTACAACAGCGGAAGGCTGACCACTCCCCCGGGAAAGCCTGCCTTAAACAGGGACGGAACGGAAAAGCCCCGGCCGGACGTCTTTATTAACTTCCGCATCGCAGGCGTTTTGTGCGGTGTGGGACAAATTGGACTCAGCCGGGTATTGCTTACCCCGGAATTCGGCCCTGCCCAGCGCATTTTTCTTCTTGTTACAGAGGCTCCCCTGGAGCCGGATCCTCTGTTGCAGGAGCCTCTTTGCGACGGCTGCCGCGAATGTGTCCGCCAATGTCCCGGGAAAGCCATTGACGCCACTGAGAAGGATGATGTGGACATACCCGGTGTCACCTATATCAAGCGCTTTAAGCTGGATGACGCCAAATGCGCCCTTATCCATGGCAGCGGGGCTTTAAGCCCGTTTGCGTCGGATGAAGTTAATGCCTATGCCCAAAACATTATTGACGGCTCCAAAACTCATACGGCAGACGGTCAGCTCCGGCCCGGTCGTGAGGAAATAGTAAAAAATGTAAACAATAAGGTAGGGTATGCGGTTAATGCTCAGAATTATTTCCATTCTCCCGCCGGTTT
The DNA here is from genome assembly GCA_023424865.1 of Bacillota bacterium. The sequence continues at coordinate 14,527 of JAFADM010000240.1, forward strand.
GTGTGCGGGCATGGGGTGTATGCGAGCCTGCCTGGCCCATCTTGAAAAAAGAGGAAGGCTTAAGCGGAAGTTTCATGAGCCCTTCAGGGAGTAAATGAATTGCTTCAAACCTTCCACATTTTTTTGAATTTCATCCGGATCCAGATGACCGTAGCCAAGAAGCAGCTTGTTACGGTGGCGGCCCTTTTCGATGCAGTAGCTTTCAACAGGAGTTAGATAGATTCCCCTTTGCCTGCCGGCTTTTCGGAAATCATCGTCGAAGACCTTTCCCTTGAATTCCACTGCCATATGAAGGCCGGAAGCATCACCAAAAGGTGTGAAGTCACTTTTAAAGGCATGAACCAATGCGTTTAAAAGGGCTTCACGCCTTTTGCCGTAAAGCCGCCGCATTTTTTGCACATGATGATCCAGCCTTCGTGTACCCATGAATTCGGAAAGGGCGGCCTGGTCAAAGAGGGGATTCTGAACATCCATATAGGTGCGCCGTTCCTTCCAAAGCCTGCGAAGAGGCTCCGGCAGAAGGACATAGCCTATGCGGAGGGCTGGGAAAAGGCTCTTGCTGAAGGTGCCCACATAGATGACCTTATGAGGGTTCATGGCGTAAAGAGGGGCGATGGGGTCCCCGGAATAGCGAAACTCACTGTCGTAATCGTCCTCAAGGATATAAATGCCCTTTTCCGAAGCATAGCGGATAAGCTCCGCACGGCGGGGAGCGGGAAGTATTCCTCCCAGCGGAAACTGGTGGGAAGGGGTTACATAAACGGCGCAGACATCCGGGAGATTGGGTAAAAGTCCGGTTTGCATGCCATGAGCATCCACCGGAACAGGGGTGACTGTGCAGCCCCTGTTAACAATAACCTGCATCATGCCGTTATGGCAGGGATCCTCCATAATGACTTTTTTACTCTTTTCGCACAAAATATCTGTCAAAAGGTGCAGGGCGTGAGTGGCCCCTGCGGTTATAAAGATGTCCCCGGACTCAACGCTGAGGCCCCGGCTCCGGTAAAGCCATGCGGCGATTTCCTCTCGCAGGGACAAAAGCCCCTGAGGGCCTGTGTAGCCATAATGCTCCGGAGGCATTTCCTGTGCCGCCCGCTGGAGTGCCTGACGCCATAAAAACCGGGGGAATTGTCTTAAATCCGGCTTTCCTGTTCGAAAATCCAGGATTGGCTTTTCGCTTTTGGACGAGGGGCGGGACGAGCTTGAACAGGCGTTAGGGGATTTTGTACGAGAGGGTGAATGGAGTGGCCTTTCCAGGGCGATTCCGTCGGAGACCCTCGTGGGAGCGCCCTGACGGTTTTTAATAAACCCTTCTGCAATAAGCATTTCATAGGCCTCCACCACCGTATTGCGGGATACGCCGAGATCGACAGCCAGCTCCCGTGTGGAAGGCAGAGCTTCAGATGCTTTCAATTTTCCACTCAGGATCTGTTCCCTCAAGGTGGCATAAATCTGTTTTTTTAAGGGCTGATCGCCGTTTTTTATGAGTTCAATTCCCAGCATGCCTTCACCTTCTGTTCTGCTCTTTTAGCCTGAGCCGTTATTCTACAGGACCTTCCTGTAAACTGGTATGGTTGAATTAAGAGCAAATTGGAACTTTGACCATACCAGTTATCCTGCTACCATTATAGCATTGGAATGAAGTACCGCAAAGGTATGGAAAGGAAAGTCGTTTATGAAAAAGTGGGAGGGACAGCTGTTTTTATTTTTCGCCTTTTCGCTGGCAGGAACAGGAGTGATTTTTGCCCGCCTTGCCTCAGGGAGGCTGGGGCCATTTACCATCGGAGCTGCCGGGCTGTTTTTCGCCCTGCTCCTTCTTATTCCTCTGTCCGGGAAAAGGCTGGCGGAGGGCATTCGGACCTTATCGGGGAAGGGGCTGTTCTTTCTTTTGACCCAAGCCCTGTTCGGCATTTTTTTGTTTCGTCTGTTTCTTCTTTTGGGGCTTGCCCATACCAGTTCCATGGAGGCAGGAATAATTACCGGCGCCACACCCGCTATTACAGCTGTTTTAGCCGCCCTTGTGCTGAAAGAAAGCGTGGGGGCGGCTAAGCTTTGGGGCATAGGCTGCACCGTGGCGGGTATTCTTTTTCTTCAGGGTGAATGGGGGATGCAAGGCCTGTCCTTAACCCATCTGGGAGGCAATCTTCTGGTACTTATGAGCGCAGCTTGCGAATCGGTCTTTAATATTTTGTCCAGGGTGTTCGCCATCCAGGCAGGACAAAAGGGCGGAAAACCACTCCCGCCCTTGGTTCAGACAACACTGGTTTCCCTGATTGCGTTTATTCTTTGTGTTATCCCGGCCCTGTTTGAAAAGCCCTTCCAAAGGCTTGGACAGGCGGGCCTGACTGAGTGGACGGCGCTTGTTTGCTATGGCGTGTTTGTTACGGCGCTGGCCTTTATTTTCTGGTATGCAGGGATAAAGCGCAGCAGCGCATTTACCGCGGCGGCCTATTCGGGGATGATGCCCCTTACGTCCATGCTTTTATCGGTGGGTGTATTGAGCGAGAAAGCCGGCTGGCGAGAGGTTTTGGGCGGCTTGCTAGTTATATCGGGTATGCTCATTATTGGCATGAAGGGTAAAGAAGCTCGTGTTAATACAGTAGCATCATAGCTGAATGATATGCTTGAACTTGCCGCTTTTGGGGTGAGGCCTGGGCTCTTCGGAGGACAGCTGAATTTCTCTGGGAGTGACGCCATGGAGAGAGAGGAAGCTCTTAAGCTTTTCGCAGGCTTCATGAAAAGCCTCTTCCCGGGTAACGCCCTCGTGGACCTCCAGCCTCAGCTCCAGGCGAAGGCCCTTGTGGGATACCAACTGAAAACGGCGAATGCTGTGAATTTCCTTTAAGGTGGCATAGAGAGCCAACGGCGGTATTTTTATAACCTTATCACCTTCCCGGAAGCTGAGCATGTCGTCGGTACGCCCCTCCAGTGTCAGCCAGGGGGAGGAGTGGCCGCAAGGGCAGGGCTCATGGTGCATGACCACCCGATCGCTTACCTCGTAGCGAATAAAGGGCTGGGTGTAGTTGAACAAATTGGTGATAAGTATTTTGTCGGAACGGGTGCCGTCAGCCACAGGCTTGTTATGGCTGTCCACAGGTTCAATAAGGATCCAATCGTCATTAACATGAAAATGATGCTCTGTGCATTCAAAGGCCAGGGTGCCGCCCTCGGTGCAGCCGTAAGACGTCTGAACATAGCAGTTGAAGGCTTCCGACAGCTTCCTTCGAAGCTCCTCCGACAGGTATTCGCCTCCGGTCATAACAAGAACCGGCTTTAAGCTCAACCGCCCCTTATTCTGTTCATCAGCCAAAAGCTCCAGCACCGTGGGATAGCCTCCCAGCATGGCGGGCTGAAAAGCGTTGAGCTCCTCAACGATTTGAGGCAGGGGGAGAAGCGCGCTGGTAATAGCGATTTGCCTCTTTTTCCAGGGCATGGCCAGAAGCCTTGTGCGAATGCTGCTGTTAGCCAAGTAAAAGCCGCCGGTTGCAAAAACCCCCATACTCCTGCCGCCCTTTTTCATAAACCTTATAAAATCCTCCCGCCGTGTAAAGGTACGGTGGGTGTTGACGGCACCCATAATGGCATTGGCCGAGGGATCGCAAAGTACGGTAAGCGGGTTTCCCGTAGATCCGCTGGTAGTGAACACCAGATATTTTTTTCGGAACCTGCGGCCAATATTATCGGGGTCCTTCGTAAAGTCCTCAATATCCGAAAGCCTGACGCCCGGATCGGTGATCCATTGATCAAAGTGGGTCATTAAGTCCACTTTGTTTACACAAGGAAGCTCCGAAAGGGAAAAGGAAGCGGTCACATCCTTATACAGCTCCCTGTAATAGGGGCTGTTTACCTTTGCGTAAGTAACAATTGCCTCCAGGCGCTTTCGGCGAATAAGGGCCTTGCCGGCTTCATTCTTTTTTGAGTACTTATGACATAGCCACAGACCTTTTGCCAGATTCATCCTTTTCATTCCCTGTTCCCTCCTGTCAACCCATTTAACATGAAATCCAGATAGATCCGAAGCTCCTTCTGAATACTTTCCCTGTTGTTGAAAAAGTCATCGGGCCGTTCCAGATAATCCTCCAGATATTTGCTCATCAAGGCGTGGACATAAAGCGAAAGAGCTGTCAGCGCCTTTTCCCTGTCCTCTGTCTCAAGCTTAAGTCCGGCTACGGCCCTTGCCATGGTTTTGGCCGACTCCGCCTTACGCCTGAGTCCATATTGGGCTAAAATACGGTTTTTTTCTTCCGCCACCTCCGGAGACATTTCCCTTGCCGCCATATTAGCCAGATGCATTTCTCTGGGAAATTGGCCGCAAAGACGCAATCGGGCATCCATCGTTGAAAAGAGAATTTGATAGAAATCCTCACCCTCCGGAGGAACGGTTTTGGAGGTGAGCCGTTCCATTGCAGTTTCCAGACAATAGAAGTAAAAGGCTTTTTTATTTCCGAAATAATGAAACAGAAGGCCCTTGGAAATACCGCTGTTTTTTGTTATGACATCGGTTGCCGCATCACTATAGGATTTGGTTGAAAATTCATTCAGTCCGCTGTTCAAAATGGCCTCCTTTTTTGAATCAGGCAGCCGGTCAAAGGTTTCTCTGGCCACGTTCATCCTCCTTTGTCAGGAATGAATTCCGAAAAATTAAAAGAGATACTTCTTTACAATAAATGTAAGATGAAACCCAAGTAATCAAGCGGGATAATTGTTGATAGTAAATTGACTAACGAGTCAATCAATGAGTTTATCTTATCACTGATTGACTCGTTAGTCAATTTCTTGTTCATGCTTTTGTTAGCTCTGATTTTAAAGCTAGCATATCATATGTTATAAATTACGAATCAAAGATTATAAACCAAGGCCTTGCTCCGGTATTTTTACCGGGAAGACTCTAACTGGAATACTTTAACTGGAATACTTTAACTGGAATACTCTAATTTAAGCCTCTATGCTTTTGAATAAATTGGGAACAAAGGCTTTCAAGCTGCTTTAACCCCTCAGACTCTACCGGAAAATGCCCTGCTCCAGCTAAAAGGTGCAATTCCTTTTCGCAGGCAAGCCGGTCAAAAAAATAACGGCTCAACCCCACCTCGGTCCAGCGGTCATCCTCCGGATGAACAAGAAGGAAGGGACACAGGGTGAAAGCCTCCGGCTCCGCCGCAATGACGGGGTTGAGCATGGAATGCACAAAAGCCAGTGGTACACGGGCTCCGGAGGATCGCTTGTCCTTCATTAGAACTTCAGCCAGCTCCGGGTTATTAGCAATAGCTTTCATGTTGGCTATCATTTTCATGGGGACCCTGATGGAACCGGTAAAGGCCCGTGTCAGGGAAATAAAAAAATTTCCCGCTACCGCCAGTACAGGATTCGACGCCGTTTTGAGGGTGATTGCACGATTTCTCTGATCAAGCAGGCAGGTTGCCAGAACGCCTGCGACACCGGGACAAAGGGCAGCTGTCTGATAAGCCAGCATCCCTCCGGCACTAAGGCCGAAAAGAAAGACAGGAAGCCCATCCTTCATAAAATGCCGGACCAGCTGTGCACTTAAATCCACCCAATGATGATAGCTTATGACTCCTTCATATTCGGTGCAGCCATACAAGGGAAGGTCAGGGCAGATAACCTCATAGCCCAGTCGGTTTAAAGGCAGGGCAATAAAAGATAACAGCCTTCCATTTCCGCCTACTCCGTGAAAAAGAAGAATACGGGCCTTTGGGGCTGAGGCGGAATAATGATCGATGTGCATGCGGATACCGTTAAAATCGAGAAAATATTCTTGAGGCTCTTCGCCAGGATTCAGCCGGTTTTCCGGGGGCAGGAACTTTTGGATGTTCTTCCAATAAACATCTTTCTTGTAATCCATAATTTACCTCCGTTTACTCAGTATTATGGCTGACAGCATATGCAGTCGTCAAGCCTTTTTCAATTATGTCGCTGTGCTGCTTCGTGAAATGGAGGCCATTTATACGGATGCATAAATAAGTTTTTTTTACTGTGGCTTCATAAGAAAACCATTTCGTGGAGCGGATATTGGGTAAAAATATTATATAGTATCTTATCGGTGATAAGTGCCAATAAGAAACAAGCTATTACATCGACGCTTTGTCTCCATTGGGTTGCGGGCATAGCCCGCTTTAGGCATTACAAAATAAAGAGAAGGATTGGTATTAGTATGGAACGTTATGAATTTGAGAGTATCAGAGATGAGGCAAGCACATTTGGTTATGGTTCGTTTCAATACCTGGATTATGAAAATGTGAAGAGCTATAAAATTATAAAAAGGGATGCAGAGGGGATTCTTCTTTACGGCTTCCGCCCGGACGCCGAAATGATGGAGCTTCAATGGGCAGCCCGGGAAACCGATTGCCTTTTAACCTTTCTGGATGGAATAAAGGAAAAGGTTATTGTACCTTTTGTTCCTCAGGAATGGAAACAGGATTTTGTTAAAAGGGGCTTTTCCATTTATGGTGAAATGCGGGATTATTGGATTAATGACCTCCAGAGCCATCCTGCCGATGACAGGGATTTTTCCTTTTTAACATCGGATGAAGCCGAAGAGGCCTCCGACGTCACTGTTTCCTGCAGAAACCAGAGCCGTGAATTTAACGGTGAAACACCCGAGTGGTTCAGAAAGTGGCTGGCCTCGGAGGAAGAGGATTCTCAGGACCTGGGCATCAAGGATTGCGCGGTTCTTGTTCATCGCAGGGAAACCGGTATAGAGGGAATTGCCTGCGTAGGGATTTACGCTCATGAAAGCAGGAAAGGTCCTGTTTTATGGGTGAGAGAAATTGCTGTAAGGCCTGACTGTCAAGGAAAGGGCATTGGACGAAAGCTTCTTATACAGGCTCTGGCCTATGGCCGGGAAAAAGGGGCTTGCAGAAGCTTCCTGGCTGCCGACGAATGTAATGCAAAAGCGTTGGCTCTTTATAAAAACGTAGGATATGTCCCCAATCCGGATGAAGTGCAGCTGGACATGCTGTTTCATCCAAAGGCGTGACAGCATACAGAACTAAATATAAAGATAGGTTGAAACTGCATTATAAGCGACATTTTCGCGGACAAGGAGATGGGCGGCATGAACAAGCATTTTACGAAATACATGGATAAAGTAAGTATCCAAAGTCTTATAGTATTATCCCTTTTCGGAATTCTTCTTTTTATTATAGTGGCCGTTTATGGTATGACCCTCTCCTACACCAGACAGATGGAAGCCGTTACAGTACGCAGTATGGAAGAAAAGGTTAAGGAAACCCTGTTCAGGCATATATCGGATTATATGCAATCCGCCAAACGAATCAATGAGCTGAATGCCTTATTGGCTGCCAACGGCAGGCTGACTCTGGATGAAGCCGAATTTTTAGGACAGTTCTTTCTTGATGTGATCATGAAAAACGAAGAAGTGGATTATCTTTACTATGCCAACAGAGAGGGAGGCATTGTATCATCAGGAAGGATGCAGGACCGTTATACTATCTCGGCCACACCGGGTATGACTGCCGGTGAATTTGTGGTAACACGGGTGGATGGTGAGGGTAATCCTCTTGAAATTACAAAAAGTGTGACGGATTTTGACCCAAGAACGAGAGCCTGGTATCAAAATGCTCAGAAGGAGGGCAAAAGCTATTGGTCGGAGGTATATGCCGGTGTTAGCGAGCCCACTCTGGCCATTACGGTTTCAACCCCTTTGATAAATCCAAAGGGAGAGATTGTTGGGGTATTCGGGGCCGACATTTTACTGGAGCGTCTGGCCGGAATTCTGCAGGCTCAGGATTTGGGCAAAAGCGGAATGGCTTATCTTGTCGATCCGAACGGCTTTCTCATTGCCACATCCGATCCTTCCCAGGTGCTTTTTAACTCTGCCGGAAATAAACTGGAACGGGTTCATGCTGCATCAGCAGACTTTCCGGCGGACAAGGGCTGGGAGGTTTTTTCCGACAGCCTTGAAAAGGGAGCTTCAAAGGAGCTGTCGGGAATATTCAGGCTGGGGCAGGAGAACTATCACCTGGCCGTTAATCCCTATTACCATGAGGAAAGCCAGGAAATGCTTGGCTACCTGGTGATTGCTATTCCTGAAGCGGATTTAAAGAGTCAAAGCAATACGCTGTTTCTACAGCTGACAGGTTTCTTTGCTGTCCTTACAGGTTTATCCGTTCTGGTGGTGATGGGTATCGCCCGGATCCTTGTCAGTCCGATTAAGGTGCTGAATGAAAGTGCCCTGCATATGAGCGCCGGAAACTGGGGTGCTCAGATTCCCACCCGCCGTCAGGATGTGCTGGGTCAGCTTACCCATTCCTTTAACACCATGTCTTTGAAGGTTAAAGAATCTTATGACTCCCAGATGTGCAAGAATAAAGAGCTGGCAGATTTAAATGCTAATCTGGAGAAAATTGTAAGAGAAAGAACCGAGGAGCTTAGAACCCTTTCGGTTACCGATGAGCTCACTGGAAGCTTTAATCACCGCTATCTTAAGGATTTTCTCCGTCAGAAAATAGAGGAAGCACGCCGGTACCGTATTGGGCTGGCAGTGGTGTTGTTGGATATTGACTTTTTCAAGCGTGTCAACGACACCCATGGACATCTTGTAGGAAATCAGGTTTTGATAGGTGTTTCACAATGCATTAAAAACGGTATCCGGGTAACTGACGTGGCCGGGCGCTATGGGGGAGAGGAGTTTCTTCTTATTCTGCCTTACACCTCCATGGAAGAGGCCTGGCAACTGGCCGACAGGCTCCGCCTCAGGATTGAGGAATCGGTGTTTGGTGACAATGGAGACATCAAAATTACTATAAGCGGCGGTGTGGCAGCTTGCGGGGAGGACTCGGAGGACAGCCTTATCGACAGGGCCGATGCCAGGATGTACATGGCCAAGGAACAGGGACGAAATCGGATAGTAATGGAATAAGCGTTTTTAATCCATTGGCTGTCCCCGGAGGTCTGACGGTTATCCTGGAGAAAGAAGAGGCCTGGCTGTCATTTTATCCTCAATTAGGGCTTGGAAATGCGCACTGGATACAAGTGGTGAGAGTAAAATGTGAACGGGCTTGCCTGTGTTGGGTGTCCAGTGGTGCCGACCGCTTTTGGGATCATAGCCTAGCCTATGGCTCGTCCGTTCCTCGAAAAGGCCGTCTGCGCCGCAAACCGCATACCAAAGGGCCACCTGATCCCAGCTGGCCCGGCTTTTGCCTTCTCCCTGAAGCCATATTTCATAGGCTCTCCTCACAGGGTTATGAGCGGGTGTTTCCAGTGACAGCCGGGCGCCTGTTAAAATTTCGGCACCCATAGGGCTTATGACAACAGTACCAGGCCAGTTTTCCAGCACATAAGCGGCAGCTGCGGCATCCATTTTCCAATTGAAGCTGTCCGAACCTTCAGGAAATTCCCCTTTACCCATGGAAACCAGAAGCCGCACCTTTCTGTTTACCAGCTCAAGGCCACTTAATGGACTGACGGCATCAGGCGGGGATTTGAGCAGCTGCTCCAGGGCGCTTAACACGCCCACGGCACAAATAACCACGCTGCCATCCTCCTGGGCTGCCAGGGTCCTTCGGTAGACCTCCAAAGCATTTTGAGACACATCCTTGTTGTTAGCGGCAAATACGCCGGTGCGGGCGATAATTTCATTATAATGCCTATGGGAGCCCAGATTCTCCCGATGCCTTGCATAGGCAGCGTATCTGGGATTGGAGGCATAATCCTCGATGAGGATTTCACCCACAGGAATGTCCGGCCGGTTATAATAGCTGTTGATAGCTCTCACACAGGGAGCACACCAGGGAATGGGAACATCGCAGATAACGGCCAGCAAGTCCGCCCTTCCCTCATCTGCCAGAGCGTGCAGTACGCTTAAGGCTCCGGCATCATCGCAGTCCGTATCCATATCCGTATCAAACAGGATGGGTGTCTTGACAGTCATAGCGGTTTTCCTCTTAAAATTCAGATTTTTAGGATAGGGTGAGTCAGATAGCCTTCTGATCATATCTTTAAATAAACGAAAAGACAATAAATAAACGGAAAGACAATGGGCGATTCTGAAATAAAGGTAATCCGGAATTAAAACATCGTCCAAGTGAAAACATAGCCGGTCCTTTTCTTAAATATGATATACTGTAACAATAACTCACCAGATTACCTTACCTGCCGCCAGGGGATTGTATCCCTAAGCTCAGGAGTATTTGTCAGGGGGAATGGGGATGTTTAACAATATGGACTTTTTGAGGGACGATGAAATATGCCTGAGACTTTACCGAACTACGGGAGCCGACAGAATAAGGGATTTCGCCCCCTCCTTTGCCTTCAAGATTTGCTCGCTGAAAACCGGAGAGGAAATGGGTGAATGTGATTTAAGAATCGGACATAATGAGAATCTTTACTATGGAGGCAATATCGGCTACCATATTTTCAGGAACTATCAGGGGAATCATTATGCGGGGAAAGCCTGCCGGCTTTTGTTTAAACTAGCCAGGGTACATAATCTTGAATACGTCATTATCACATGCAATCCCGATAACCTTGCCTCAAGAAAAACCTGCGAATATGTGGGCTGCATGTTTGAAAGAATAGTGGATCTGCCGCCCTGGAACGATATGTATATCGAAGGCGAAAGACAAAAATGCATCTACAGGTATGACCTCTAAGATGTCCAATACACCTAAAAAAAGGAAGGTTGCTTCATGAACAATTCGGCGATACGTACGCTGACCATACTGGAATATGTAGCTGAGTCCAAAAAGCCCGTCACTTTGTCCGAATTGAGCAGGGAGCTTGCCATCCCTAAAACAAGTGCCTTTGACATAGTCCAAATTCTTCTCGAAAAAGGGTTTCTGGAAACGGACAATCATGATCCTAAAGCCTACAGGCTGGGGCTTCGCGCGTTTCAGGTGGGTTCAGCCTATATTAACAACACGGATCTTTGCCGCACTGCCCGCCCTTTTCTGGAAAGGCTAAAAAGCGAAACGGGAGAAACCGTCTATCTTGCTGTGGAAAGCAATGGCCGCATTGTTTATCTGGATAAGGTGGAAAGTGATTTTCCCATCCGCTCCATTATGAACATCGGCTCATCCAATGCCATGCACCTTACCGGGCTTGGCAAAGCCCTTCTTGCCGCCTATCCTGAACAAAAGGTACGGAAGATAACCGGGGGCGGGAAGCTTCAGACAAGAACGCCCCATACTATTGGCGATTATGGCAGCCTTCTTGGCCATTTAAAGGCTATACGGGAAGACGGCTATTCCTTTGATAACGGTGAGGACACCGAGCTGGTACGGTGCATGGCAGCACCGGTATACGACAGCACATCCAATCCGGTTGCTGCCGTCAGCATTTCCATGCTTGCCGCCAACCTGACTCCTGAAAAAAAGGAACACTTCAGCAAGTGTGTTATAAAAACCGCCCTGGCTATCTCCGGAAAGCTGGGCTATCCTCGAAGCAGTCTCTACTGAAATCAGCTTAAACCGCCCAATATCTGAATTAAGTGCGTCACAAAAACAAGCCAATAATTAAATTATGAAAGGGCAAAAGAGAAGTTGACAGGAGCTTTAGCCTATAGTATAAAAGAATTATCAATATTCCGAACGGTATTCGTATATACGAACTATATGAATGAAAGGCGGCACAAGTATGGAGAGCAAGGAAATTTGCATTGGTGGGGTGTTAAAGCACAAGCTCATTGCCATTCTTCGAAAGGTGGAGCCGGATAAGCTCCTTCATGTGGCAGAGGCTTTATACAGGGGCGGGATAAAGCTAATGGAGGTAACCTTTGATCCTTCAGGAGCCTTTTCTGAGGAGCTTACTCTACGTCAAATTAAAAGTATTCGGAAAAGCTTTGGACCGGAGCTTCTTGTAGGAGCCGGAACTGTACTGACTCCAAAGCAGGCGGAGCTGGCCCACGAAGCCGGTGCCTCCTTTATTATATCTCCCAATACGGAGGAGAAGGTGATAAAACGAACCCTTGAGCTGGGCATGACCTCCATACCCGGAGCACTCACTCCTACGGAAATGCAGAGGGCTCATGAGCTGGGAGCGGATTTTGTCAAGCTCTTTCCCGCCGGGGAGCTGGGACTTGCGTACATAAAAGGTGTGATGGCACCCCTTAATCATATAAAAACCCTGGCAGTAGGCGGTATTCATGAAAATAATATGGCAGCGTTTCTGGCGGCAGGGGTTAAGGGCTTTGGCATCGGCTCAAACCTGGTGTCCGGAGACCTGATAAAAAAAGGTGAATACGGAGAGTTGGAGGTATTAGCGGCACGATTTGCTGTGAAAGCCATGGAAGGAGAAAGAATATGAAAACGGTTTGCTTCGGTGAAATTATGGCCCGTCTTAATCCGGAGGGCTATTTGAGGTTTTCCCAGGCCAAACGGCTTGAGATATCCTATGCGGGAGGGGAAGCCAATGTGGCTGTTTCCCTGGCTAATTTCGGAAAGACGGCATCCTTTGTTACACGTCTTCCGGAAAATGATTTGGGCAAGGCTGCGGCAATGTCCTTAAAAAGCCATGGAGTGGATGTGGCGGATGTTGTGTGGGGCGGCGGCCGCTTAGGGCTTTACTTTGTGGAAAAGGGAGCCTCCCAGAGGCCGTCCAAGGTGATTTACGACAGGAAGAGCTCTGCCATTGCAACCATTGACCAACATAGCTTTCAATGGGAGCAGATTTTTAAGAACGCGGGCTGGTTTCATTTTACGGGCATTACGCCGGCTTTGGGAGACAATGTGGCCAAGGTGTGCCAAACAGCCTGTGAAACGGCAAAGGCCATGGGCCTTACCGTAAGCTGTGATCTTAATTACCGGAAGAATCTCTGGTCCTCTCAAAAGGCCGGAGAGGTGATGTCGGCCTTGATGCCCTATGTGGATGTACTGATTGCCAATGAAGAAGATGCGGATAAGGTTTTCGGCATAAAGGCGGATGACACCGACGTTTCAGGCGGAACCCTTTCTCACAGGGCTTATGAAAAGGTGGCCAGGGCGCTTTCGGAGCGCTTTGGAGTGAAGAAGGTGGCCATTACCTTACGAGGAAGCCTTACCGCCAATGACAACAACTGGGCGGGAATGCTTTATGACGGCAAGGAGTGCTATTTCTCAAAGAATTACCTTATTCATATTGTGGATCGGGTAGGAGGAGGGGATTCCTTTGGAGGGGGCCTTATTTACGCTCTTTCCGAAGGCTATACACCCCAGGCTGCCATTGATTTTGCCACTGCGGCTTCCTGCCTCAAGCACACCATTGAGCAGGATTTTAACGAGGTTACCGTTGAAGAAGTGAAAACCCTTATGAACGGCGACGGCTCCGGAAGGGTACAGCGCTGAAGG
>JAFADM010000243.1 GCA_023424865.1 Bacillota bacterium
CTGCCTGCGTTCGATTGAAAGGATGGAAGTTAAATTATGGGAATCATGACCATAGATGGACAACGTATTGAGTTCCAGAACGAAAAAAACATACTGGAGCTTGTTCGCAAGGCCGGAGTAGAGCTGCCTACCTTCTGCTACTATTCCGAGCTTTCCACTTACGGTGCCTGCCGCATGTGCGTGGTAGAGGACAGCAAGGGCGGCATCATGGCCTCCTGCTCCGAGCCTCCGAGAGACGGCATGGTGGTATACACCAACACCCCTAAGCTTCAAAAGCACCGTAAAATGATATTGGAGCTTCTTCTGGCGAGCCACTGCCGCGATTGCACCACCTGTGAAAAAAGCGGCAAGTGCAGGCTTCAGGATTTGGCGTCCCGCTTCGGCATTAAAAGGGTACGCTTCGAAAACGACGCAGTGAAGCTCCCTGTTGACGACAGCAGCGCAGCCATTGTAAGAGATCCCAGCAAGTGCATTCTCTGCGGAGACTGTGTGCGTATGTGCTCCGAAATTCAGGGCATGGGTGTATTGGATTTTGCATACAGAGGCTCAAAAATGCAGGTTATGCCTGCCTTTGACCGCAAGCTCAAGGAGTCTGACTGTATCAACTGCGGCCAGTGTACCACTGTTTGTCCCACAGGTGCTTTAATCGTTAAAAATGAGACCGACAGGGTATGGCGCAAGCTTCACAACCCGGATATGCGTGTGGTGGCTCAAATTGCTCCCGCTGTTCGCGTGGCGCTGGGTGAAGAGTTCCATCTTCCCGCCGGTGAAAATGTGGCCGGTAAAATTGTAGCCGCTCTTCGCAAGCTTGGTTTTGATGAAATTTACGACACCAGCATGGCTGCCGACCTTACCGTCATGGAGGAATCCAAGGAATTTTTGGATAGATTAACTAAAAACGAGAAAATACCTCAATTTACCTCCTGCTGCCCCGGCTGGGTAAGCTTTGTTGAAGCAAGGCATCCCGAGCTTTTAGACAGCATTTCCACCTGCCGTTCCCCCATGCAGATGTTTGGTTCTGTCGTTAAGGAGCATTACCGCGGAAACAAGGAAGCCGATTCCAGACAAACCATGATGGTTGCTGTTATGCCCTGTACGGCTAAAAAATATGAGGCTGCCCGTCCCGAATTCGTCAGTGAAAATGAAAAGGACGTGGATGTGGTTATAACCACCCAGGAACTGGCCTCCATGATTCGTGAATCAGGCATTTCCTTTGACGAGCTGGAGCCGGAAGCCTTTGATATGCCCTTTGGTATGGCCTCAGGCGCCGGTGTTATCTTCGGTGTAACCGGCGGTGTTGCAGAAGCAGTACTTCGCCGCTGCGTGCTTGAAAGAACCCAGGAATCCTTAAAGGATCTGTCCTTCTCCGGTGTCCGTGGTATGAAGGGGATTAAGGAAGCCCAGGTGGTTATAGGGGATAAAACCCTCCGTGTGGCAGTGGTTCACGGACTTGCCAATGTGGAAAGGCTTTTGGAGCTTATGAAAAAGGGCGAGGCCCATTACGATTTGGTTGAGGTTATGGCATGCACCGGAGGCTGCATCGGCGGAGCCGGACAGCCCATACCTCATAGCAGCACAATTAAGCACAGCCGTGCCCAAGGCCTGTACCAGGCTGATAAGCAGTCCCAGATAAAGCGTTCGGAAGAAAATCCTATGGTTATGGCTCTTTATGGTGGTATACTGAAAGGGAAGACCCACAAATTACTGCACTGTTCTTACCGAAAAAAATAATTGGGAGGCATGCCTGTATGAAAAATGTCAGCGTATGCATTGGAAGCGCCTGTCACTTAAAAGGCTCCTATTCGGTCATAAGCGCCTTGCAGGATCTGTTAGAAAAGCACGGCCTCAACGATCGGGTGGAAGTTAAAGCCGTATTTTGCCTGCAGCAATGCGGCAGCGGCGTGTCGGTTAAGGTGGACGAAGGGCCTGTACTCTCTCTTTCCCGGGAGAGAGTGGATGATTTTTTCAGGAGTGAGATACTGGAAGCCTTTCATGGAAAGGGATGATGGTAAATGTCGGTCATTCAGGTCTGTGTTGGCAGCTCCTGCCACATGAAGGGATCCTACCGTGTGATCCAGACCTATAAACGGCTCATCCAGGACTACAGTTTGGACGGAATTGTGGAGCTCAAAGCATCCTTCTGCATGCAGCGTTGCACGGGGGGCATCGGCATTACCTTTGACGATGTTCCGGTGGACAATTTAACCCTGCAGAACTGCGAGAGCATCTTCAAGGAAAGGATTATTGACAAACTCTGATGGGAATCATACAACTTAAGGAAGCCAATTGCAAAAGCTGTTACCGTTGCATCCGGGAATGTCCGGTTAAGTCCATTTCATTTAAGGACGATCAGGCACGGGTGATGGAAAAGGAATGCATCCTCTGCGGGAAGTGTATTTTAATATGCCCCCAGAATGCTAAAGAAGTGGTAAGCGATCTGGACAAGGTCAAGTCCTTTGTCGGGAAGAAGGACAAGGTCTATGCGTCCGTCGCGCCCTCCTTTGCCTCCTATTTTAAGGGGTGGGATTTTTCCGCCCTTTCTTCGGTACTTAAAAAGCTTGGTTTTTTGCATGTGGAGGAAACCGCCGTCGGTGCGTCCAAGGTTTCCAAGGAGTACGAGAGGCTGTTGCGTGAAGGAAAAATGAAAAACATTATCACGTCGGCCTGCCCTTCGGTAGTCCTTTTAATGGAAAAGTACTATTCGGACCTTCTTGATCAGCTTGCCCCAACCGTTTCTCCCATGATTGCACACGCCCGCACCATGAGAGAGGTATACGGAACCCGTATCAAAATAATCTTTATCGGGCCCTGTATTTCAAAAAAGCACGAAGCTGACGATGTTTTTTCAGGAGGTCTGGTCAGTGCGGCCATAACCTTTGAAGAGCTGAAGCAGTGGATGGAGGAGAGTGGGGTAAACCCTTCTTCTGCCGGATCGGAGCAGAAGAATATCCGAAACCCGTCGGCCCGGTTTTATCCGGCTCCCGGCGGCATCATACGCACCCTTTCACGGGAGGACAGGAAGAGCTACAAGTGCATCAGTGTGGACGGTGTGGACCGGTGTATGGAAATTCTGGACAGCATCCGAAAGGGTGAGGTCTCCGGTTATTTTATCGAAATGAATGCCTGCGCGGGGGGCTGCATCGGCGGCCCCTGCATGAGGGCTTCAAAGATCAGCTTCATCCGGGCTAAGGACGATTTGATTCAGGCCGCACGTCCTGTAAAGGATGCGCCGGATTATGCCACGGACAATGTGGAGACTCATTTAAACCGTACCTTCATCGATCGTTCCGTCAGCCCTGAAATGCCTGATGAAAAGGCTATCAAGAAAATATTGGAAAGTATTGGGAAAACCAGTCCCCAGCAGGAGCTCAATTGCGGCGGTTGCGGCTACAATACCTGCCGTGACAAGGCTGTGGCGGTTTACCAGGGAAAAGCGGATCCCAAGATGTGCCTGCCTTTTGTGCGGGAACGGGCGGAGAGCATTTCCAATCAGATAATCGAATACACCCCCAATGCCATCATCGCCACGGATAAGGAGCTTACAATCCAGGAGATCAACCCCGCAGCGCTTACAATGCTCAAAAGGGACAGGGGAAGCATGATAGGACAGCCTGTAGAAATGTTCCTGCCCGGCCCTGATTATGAGCAGGTCATTCACCGGGGAAGAGTAATACGAAACCTCAAGCAGACCTATGAAGCCCTTGGCGTGACGGTGGAGCAGACGGTAATTTATATAAAAGAGCAGCAGTTGCTTTTTATGATATTGAAGGATATTACTCACGAAGAGAAAAAGCAGCAAAGTATTGACAAGGTTCGGGAGGAAACACTGGAAGTGGCTCAAAAGGTCATCGATAAGCAAATGCGGGTAGCTCAGGAGATTGCAAGCCTTCTGGGAGAAACCACTGCGGAAACCAAAATTGCTCTTACCCGGCTTAAAAAATCCATTGTCAAAAACACGGGCGAGGGTTTATGAGTATTTATATCGAGACAGCTTTTGAAAGCCTCAACAAATTCGGCGAGGAGTTGTGCGGAGACAAGGTTGAAATACTGAAAAGTGCGGATTCGGTGATTATTGTCCTGGCAGACGGTCTGGGAAGCGGCGTTAAAGCCAATATCCTGGCAACGCTTACCAGTAAGATCATTGCATCCATGCTAGGTGCGGGTGCAGAGATAGAAGAGTGTGTGGAAACCATAGCCAGCACCCTTCCGGTATGCCATGAACGGGGAATAGCCTACTCCACCTTCAGTATTCTTCAAATCCGGTACTCGGGTGAGGTTTACCTTATTGAATTTGATAATCCTTCCGTTATTTATATTAAAAATCAAAAAATAGCTCCAGTTGAGAGAAAGATTCGAAGCATCGGAGATAAGGAAATCGGGGAGAGCCGATTTTCTATTGACCCCGGAGACATGCTGCTGCTTTTTTCCGACGGGGTGGTCCATGCCGGTGTGGGCAAGCTTTTGAATCTGGGATGGCAGTATGAAAACATTGAGGAGTACGTGGGAAAGGCTGTCAAAAACGACACCACCGCCCGTACTCTGGCAAGGCAGCTGGTATCGGCCTGCGATTGCCTCTATCTGCAAAAGCCCGGCGATGATACAACGGTAGTAGCCGTCAGAGTATGCCGTCCCCTGGAGGTTTGCGTTATGGTGGGGCCTCCCGTGGATCCCTCACTGGATCAGGAAGTGGTTGATAAGCTTATGGCCTGTCCGGGTAAAAGGGTGGCCTGCGGAGGTACCACTTCCCAGATTGTAAGCCGCATAACCGGCAAAGAGCTTAAGGTAAGCTTTGAATATTACAATGCAGCCGTGCCTCCCACGGGTTCCATTGAAGGATTGGATCTGGCCACGGAAGGGGTGCTTACCCTTGGACGGGCGCTGGATTTGGTGAAGGCTTACGGCGCACCCGGTACCCAGAACGGCGAAAGTCTGAATCTGCAAAAAAAGGACGGGGGAACCCGGCTTGCAAGGCTCCTTCTGGAGGAATCCACCAGGGTCTGCTTTCTGGTAGGCCGGGCCATGAATCCCGCACATCAAAATCCTGATTTACCCATCTCCCTGAGCCTGAAGCTGAAGCTGGTGGAAGAGCTGGCTCAGGAACTGGAAAAAATGGGTAAGGATGTATTTGTTGAGTACTATTAACCCTTCTTTAAGAGGTGTTCCCATGGTTTTCAAATCTATTACGCTTAAAATACATCAGCCTTCGTCTCTAAAGCGTAAAATTATGGACGAGGCTATCAGCCGTTACACTCAGGCTTTGCAATATATGCTGGACAGCGCCCATCCTGAGGTTGAGGCGCTTTTGACCGGTATGTCCCGGGAACAGCTTGCACCTTCCGCTCTCCGTGCCTTATTAAGCTCCAATTTGCTGAATGAGCTGAACCGTTTTCAGGTGGAGCCCTTTAAGGATTCACTCAAAATGGACTTTATGAGCATGCTTGAGGGATATACCAAAAGAGCCCTTAAGAATACAAGGGCAGTGTATCCCAGAGTATTTGCCGATGATCGCGCGTTGGAGGAGAGGCTTGAATATTTAGAGGATGCGGTACATAAAAGCGGCAGCCAAAAGCATCGTGCCTCACAGGATTTTCTTAAGGTTCTCATGAAATACAACACCTGCAATTCCGTTTATTTTTGCAGGTGCAGCGATATACGGGACTACTGCCTGCTCTATAATCCGGATAAAAAAAGGTATTATGCTAAATTATACCTTCTTAACAGGAAGGATCCCTTAAAGCATAAGCCCTTTCATTCATCCGAAAGCAAGCTTCAGGTATTGGGCGGAAAGTGCGGCTGCTTAAAGCATACCGCCCGGCCCGAGCGCTACATCCTCGTTCCCTTAAGCTTTGGAAAACGTCAGCAGGAGCTTTTGGAGAAGGCCAGAGAGGATGTCTCCATGCTGAGAACTGCCCGCCTGGTAAAAAGGGAGGGTGAATACTATCTTATTGTAAGCGTGGCCGTAACCCCGTCAGAGGAAAGGGAAATTACTCATGAGGCGGGTTTTTCAAGAGGCAGGGACGGCCGCTTTCTCTATACGGTGTGCAATTTAAAGGGTGAGCCTGTGGTTCAAAGCAGTCTTCCTTACTCAGCGGATAAATCCGCCTTCCAGGGTTCTTCCATGGAGGAGCTCCATAAGCTGTCCAATGCCATTTCCGGTGTGGCTGGCAGCTATGGGGCCCAGGTTGTGCTGGAGTCTTACCCCCAATACAATCGCCTGGCCGATCTTTTAAGCTATAAGCTTCAGCTGGAAGGCCTGCCTCCTCCGGTAAGGGTAAGCCCCTTCGGCCTTTCACACACCTGTCCGCGCTGCGGCTGTAATTGCAGGGGTAACAGCTTTATGGGAGATGTATTTATCTGCACTGCCTGCGGTTTCGGTACGGGGCTTTCCATGCTTCCTTCCTATAATCTGGCTTTAAGGCTTGGAAAATACCGGCAGGACAAGGTGCGTTTCCGGCTTGTTAAAGCAGGCGACAAAAGGCTGTTGGTCAACAGGATGATGGGCCTTTCCTTTGAGCTTATGCCTGAAACGGGCATTGTGGCCTTTTTTGATTTCTTGAATCTAAAAAAGGAAGAGATTCGAGCCTATCTGGAAAAGCAGCACTATAACTGGACCAGGGAGGATAAAAAGCTCTACAGCCTTTGGAAAAAACTGCTGAGCACGGAAAAGATAGAGGAAGTTATTGAAATCGAATCCTGATTGGCGCTATAATGAGTATACAATGACAGCGGTATTGCCGGGCGCTGTGTTCTTTTTAAGGGAGTATCCCAGAAAAGGAGCAAAAGTGTGCATCGCACACAAGGAGTCAATCCTTTAATACCGGCTATCTGTAACAGACCCCGCAGTCTTTAGTGGATTGCGGGGCTGTGTTTATTGTAAAACAACAAGGTTCCCGGGCTGGTCGCAGGAATAGCCTGCTTGCTCGCCCATGCATCCGAGGGACCCACTCGCAATATTTGATTGCGTAAGTGGGTGGGGTTCTTATTTTTGGGGCATAAAATAAAATAAACGAAGTAAGGGAGAGGCAAAGGAATGAACTATGAAACGCGCTATGGCCCTCTCAAGGGCATTACCTCAAGCCAGCACTACCCGGACGGTACATTGAAGGAATGTATGCTCGAAGAGCCTTCGGAGCTTA
>JAFADM010000275.1 GCA_023424865.1 Bacillota bacterium
TCAGCTCTTCAAGCTGGGCTCCGTCGGTAGCATCGTGGATGGAGCCGGGACGGCAGGCATCCCCAAGGCTCATGGTGACATCGTAGCTGCGGCAGATGTCCAGAACCTCGTCATAGTACTCATAAAAGGGGTTTTCATTTCCTGTCATCTCCATCCAGGCATAGAGGAGGGAACCGCCCCTGGACACGATATCTGTCAAGCGTCCACTTTTTTTGAAACGATAGGCGGCCGCTTTATTAATACCGCAGTGGATGGTCATAAAATCCACACCATCCCTGGCATGCCTTTCCACAATACGAAGAAAATCAGCAGCGGTGATATCCTTCAGCGCTTTATCGTAATGGGCGGCGGCATCGTACACGGGGACGGTTCCTATAATGGCGGGGCAGGAGGCTATAAGGCGGTTTCGAAAGGCGACAGTGTCCCCGAAAGAACTTAAATCCATTATTGATTCGGCTCCCATGGCAACGGCAGCGTTGACCTTTTCCATCTCGGTATCCTGGTTGGGACAGTCCCTGGAAATGCCCAGATTGACATTGATTTTGGTTTTCAGACGGCTTCCGATGCCGTTGGGATCCAATACCCTGTGATTGCGGTTGGCAGGAATGACAGCCTTGCCGCAGGCCACCAGTTCCCGAAGTGTTTCCTCGGATATCTGCTCCTTTTGAGCCACTGTTTTAAGCTGAGGTGTAAATAGGCCCTTTCTGGCAGCTTCCATTTGAGTGGTGTATTCCATATGCGTTTTCCTCTTTCTTTTCGTTTACGTCACGGGACATTAAAAAGAACCGGAAGGCCGCAGGATGCATAAAAGAAAGGCACAAAACAAAGTGCCTGCCCTTTAAGGAGCAAGCACATACATTTTTATCATCATCCGAATGGTTTGTTCATTCGTTTTGGTGATTTGCTTCCCTACGACAGTGTTAACCGACAGGTTCAAAGGGTCAGGTTTTAGCCTTCTCAACCAGGAACTGGTCCCCCCGCAAACAAAATACTATTAAGTTATAAGCTTTTTTCATTCTATACCAAGGGGAAGCCGATTGTCAATGATTCGAAGAATAGGGCTTTAAGTCTACTGTTTGCCTGCCCAGCATAGTCAAAGCCCAGAGAAAATCCAAAACGGAGCCTATGGCTCCTGCCAGCAGAATAAGCGAGCTGTGCTTGTAGCCAAGCAGGTACAAAGGTAAATTAACCGTTAAAGAGGCGAAAATAAAGCCGTTTATTGCAATAAAAATACCTTTCCAACGGGAAACCGTTACCGGCTTTTTAGGATCGATGCCCGGTGCAAGAAGATTGGGGCGAAGCCTTGCCTCAATTCCAAATAGACGGTAAGCCATATAATGACCAAGCTCGTGCATGATGATGAGCACTAAGGCCAGCAGTAATACCAGGGCGAAGTCGGAAGTTAGAAATTTATCCATAATATACCTCTTTCTTGTAAACGAGGGGCATATACCAGATGATACTTTCTAAATGTCTTGCAATAAAGTATACGCCGTATTCTACAGCAATGCCAGCATGGGCTATTCCCTTATTTTGCGTCACCCGCTCTTCTTTCATTGTTGACGGTAATGTTGGGAGAATGGTACTATTTGCTATGTAATCCCAGCTCGTATACATGGCTTACATACAACCCGATTGGGATGGTGAGGATGATTTTTTTGATGTTCACTCCATCGAAGGCTTTGAACACCTGAATAATTTGGATTCCGTGGTTTATATAAGCATGATAGAAGAAAAGCTTTTAGAGCCAATGAGAAAAAAGGGAGTAACCATAGAATAGACCAAGTGGGTTTGATTATATTAGATCATACATTTAACAAGAGATAAAATGAGGAGAGTATTGGCAATGAAAAAAATAGGGGCGTTAGTTTTAGCGCTGTCTTTATTAACGGGCTGCTCAAGTCAGCCCGCTCAAAACGAGAATACACCGGAACCCGGCACCACTTCTCCTGCAATCGTGGAGCAATCACCCACGGCTGAGCCCCAGGAAGCCTCAGGGTCTCAAACGCCTGAACCCGGACAGACCTCAACTCCGGGAAATGGGGAGGCTGTTGATACCAACTGGTTTACAGGTGCTGTCGGAGACTCAAAAATTCACGCCAGGCTTGAAATGGATGACAATGATAATGTGTCAGGGGTTTATTATTACGACAAATATAAAACAGAAATTGAGATAAACGGCCATATCGATTTTTACGCGGAAATTTTTTATTCTGATTCCTATGATATGCGTAATATCTCACTGTATGAGAAAACAGAAAAGGAGGGGGCTCTGCTGGGTGTTTTCAGAACCGATGATTTTATTCAAGGCTGTTGGAAAAGCGGTGATGAGATATATCCCATGTATTTGATCCGTGACGGATCCGGTTTAACTCCCCCACAAAAGCCCGAAACAGAGCTTCAAAAGTTTGACGGATACTGGTATGGTCTGAACAAAGATTACTACAACGGCGCAAACGCTTTTGTCAAAGCGCTTTTCACTGATTTACTCTATTATGAGCTCGACGCCTATAGCGGCGGCAATTCGGGAGCGTTGTACAGCTTTGCCTTCCCCGATAAGGATGGGAAAACAGTGAAAACGGTATTTAAGGATACTCTTTATGACAGCAAGGAAAAAATTTATTTTGATTTTAAAATCGAAAACAATACATTAAAGTTGGATTCCAATAATTTGGGCTATGGCTGCGGTAATGGTGTAGGGTTTGATACCGACTATGTGAGAGACCAGGTGGAGGTCTCCATGCCTTCGGCATTGGAGCTTGGCATTGTGGAAACCCAGGCCCAGGAGGATCTGTTTAAAAAGCTTGTGGGCGATGATTATGGAACCTTTATTGATTATACAAACTTTGTCAGCTATGAGAATGCGGTTATGGACGGGATAAAGGTTATGAAGAGTGATTCCTATCTTAGAGGCTTATACGGCTATTGCTCCTATATTCTTGCACCGGACTACATCTATGCTGGTGTGGCGGGATTTGATGAAAAGTCCCGTATCTATACAAACGACCCTAACTACAAGGACCGAATTCCTCAGCCTATGGAAGAATGGGCCGACAGAATGGGAAATAACATTGAGTTTATCTATAAGGATCTTGTTTTGGCAAAGCCTTAAGGCTGTAAGGCTGCCGTTGAAAAGCCCGCAACAGCGCCCCTGAAGTTACACGGCATGATTACTGTAAATAGCTTTGGGAGCTTTTCACGCCTTGTTTGCGGCCTGGATAATATAAAGAATTGCCCAAAATTGAAAACAGGCAGGAGGCTTAAGCCTCCTGCCTCAAAATAGAAGGATAGACCGGTAAAGAGAACTTACAGGCTAAGCTTTTTAAGCTCTTCGTCAATAATCTTCCTATCCAGCCTCTCAAAAAGGATTTCCGGCTCGGGAACAGCAAATCCTGCCAGAAGGTGTTTAGGCTCCCAACGGTTTTCCAGCTCAAGCCAGCTTCGCACCCTTTGGGATGAAAACGGAAGAAAAGGCTCCAGCAATACCGCCAGGCTTCCGATCATTTGAACACAGTTAAAGAGTGTTTGACCGCAAGCCCGGGGATTGGACTGCCTTGTCTCCCAGGGCTTTTCGGTATCAAAATACTTGTTTCCCAGGCGCACAAGCTCAAAAACACTGTCCAGGGCCTCCTTAAGATTGCCTCTTTCAATGAGCCCGCCCACCTTCGGGAACAAAAGGCGGATTT
>JAFADM010000345.1 GCA_023424865.1 Bacillota bacterium
ATTTGATTGACAAGCTGAAGATAAATGGGGGTCTGGGATTCTCTGTCCACAACAAGCTGCATGGTACCGGCCTCCTTGGAAAAGGTTTTTTCTTGTTTGGGTTGGTCATTGGATGACTCCAATTAGACTATATCCTTTTTACAATTTCCATTCAACCTCCAATTGGCTGAATTTCTACCCAACCAATCCAAAACCTGTTCCCAGCCGGATTAAACTATTTGAGGATTAATTCTGTTTTTTTCATTTTCGTAGGATCTCAGAGGGTGTTGAGCAGGCCCTTCAAGAATGTTTCCCTTATAGTCGAAACGGGAGCCGTGGCAGGGGCAGTCCCAGGAGAGCTCCAGCTCGTTCCAGGTGAGCTCGCAGCCCATATGGGTGCAGGTAATATCCACAACAAAGGCCTCTCCCCTTTCCTCCCGGTAATAGCCGCATCTTTTCCCGTTAACCATAATAATCCGGCCAACGCCCCGCTCCTCCGGAATGCCTTCGGAGCCCATCTTAAGCTTTCCGCCGATAAGTTGAACCGCAACATCGGCATTTTCCTTAAGAAAGGCGACGGAAAAAATATCCCCCATGCGTTCCGTAGAATAAAGCTCCCGGGCTTCCGAATCCTCGGAGAGAATCAGTCCGCTTACGGTAAGGGCTGCCGAGGTGCCGCAGGTCATGCCCCATTTGGAATAGCCTGTGGCGACAAAGATGTTTGGAAAGCTGTCGCTTAAAACCCCGGCAAAGGGCAGGCTGTCTGCCGGATGGTAGTCCTGGGCCGACCAGCGGTAGGGGAACTCCTTAATGCCAAAATGCTCCCGGCCAAAGTCCTCCAGCCGCCTGTAGTAGTCCTCCCCCTCCTTTTGATGGCCTACCTTATGGCTTTCACCGCTGAATAACAGCAGGTTTTCCTCCTTGATAAGCCTTAAGGAACGGGTGGGATCCTCGATATTGATAAAATGAGCCTTGGGAAATTCACCTTCGTAGCGGCCTGCCACAATATAGGAGCGTTCCGGCTTTAGCCGTGCAAAAAAGAAATCCATGCCGTCGTAGCAGGGAAAATGGGATGCTATGACCACAGTGGATGCCTTTACTTGAATATCCTCACGTATCTTCAAGGTACAGACAGGCCCGGGCTCAAAGTCAATAACCTGAGCATTGGCATAGATTTTTACACCCATATTCAAGCATTGCTCACAAAGGGCATCCAGATATTTCTTGGGATGAAACTGTGCCTGGTGATTGAGGCATACCGCTTTTTCCACCTTAAAGGGCAAGGGCACGGTATCGTGAAGGCTTACCTCCATACCGATTTTTTTGCACAGCTCGTATTCCCTCTCCACCGTGTCCACCTGATCCTGCTTTAAGGTATAAAGATAGGCCGGCAGCCTTTCAAAACCGCAATTTATCTCATGGCGGGCGCAGAGGGTTTCTATAAGCTCCAGGGCCTTTGCCTGGCTTTTATAATAAAGCGCGGCCTTATCCAGGCCATATTTTTTTTCAAGGATACCATAGACAGGCCCATGCTGTACCGTGGCCTTGCCCGTATTGCGTCCGGTACTTCCCCAGCCGGGCTTGCCGGCATCCAGCACCACCGACTTAATCCCGTTTTTAGCCAGCAGATAAGCACAGGTAATCCCCGTAATACCTGCTCCGATAATTACCAAATCCGTCTCCAGATCTTTTTTAAGGCTGTCATAGCTTTTGCCTCTGGCACTGTGTATCCAATAGGGCTCATTCATCTTAGTCATTCCTTTCCGTTGGGATTTTTCTTTACCTTCCCAAAAGAGGAGTTTTAGCGGGTTATGGAAGGAAGGCAAAGCTAAAGCCGCCGGAACAGATCCGGCGGCTTTAGTATGTCCTTATGTATAAATATTAACCTTTTACCTTCTTTTTTCTATCTAGAGCGGCTTTGCCCGCAACCTAATTGGAGAGAAGCGCCGATAAAAATATTTGTTTTATTGACGCTTCTCAGCGATAAGGCACTAATTGCCTTTTGCTGCAAGCCATGCGTCAAACTGAGTCTGCATCTCTGCAATAACCTTATCCACACCGGCAGCCTTCATGTCGCTTTCGAAACGGCTGAGAATCAAATCGGGATCCTGAGAACCTGTAAAGAGCTGCTTGTAGAAGGTCTGAACAACGTCTTTAGAGGAAGCGATTTCATTGGCAACCTTCGTGCTGTCGAATACGAAGCCCAGATTGTTAAGGGGCAGACCCTTAGCGTTGTACTCAATAAACTGATTCCACTTTTCAGGATCCTCGGTTTCAAGGAGGAAATCCTTGAACTGGTCACCGAAGCGCCATCCGCCGGCTGACTTATAGCCGCTGTTTTCAATGGGACGGATAACGTTTTCTGAAACCTTGGTGTAATGTACATTCTCAACACCGTAGTTCATAAGGTTCTTGAGGTTCTTGTCGGTATAGAGCATTTCGATGAACTGGAAGGCTCTTTCGGGGTTTTTGGAGCCTGCGGGAATAGCCAGCATAGCACCGTCGGACTCTCTGTTGGACATAACGATGGGGGTAAGGTTGACCTCGGTCCATTCAACACCTGTCTGAAGGGTCATTTCAGCACCCTTACCGGGCTTCATGGGAGCGACAAAGCAGAAATACTTGCCTGTGCTCATTTCAGCGCTGAAATTGTCCTGAGTGGCAGCGTCCTTATGGATGTAGCCCTTCTGATAGTATTCTCTTACCTGCTTGTACTGAGCGACGGCTTCAGGAGCAAGGAACTGGTTGATGACCTTGGTATCCCTGTTATCCGGATAAAGGGCGCCGGGAACGTCGTCATTGCTTAAATTGTTCCAGTCCAGAAGGTGCCAGGGAGCATCCATCTGAACAGCCAGCAGAGGTGTTACACCGGGCTTTTCGGCCAGGATTTTGTCAAAATAGGGCTCCAGGTCGGAAAGCTGTGTGATCTTGGTTACATCAATATTGTATTCCTTAACCAAGTCGGTTTTGAGCAGGAGGCCCCAGTTATGAGCCTTTTCCTTGTTGGCGGGCAAAGCGTAATTGGTGGCTACCTTCTTGCCGTTGGTCTCAACAAAAATCTGAGTGGCATTAAGGAAGTCGGTTCCAAGTACCTGTTCAATGGCAGGGTATTTTTCAAGGTATTCGTTCAGGGCCTTGAAATTGCCTGCAGCCGCATTGGTACGGAAGTCAGCCGCCCAGTTTGAGGTGAACACGATATCGATGGGATCACCTGCCGACAGCATGGGGTTGATTTTCGGGGTATAGGTATCGCCCCAGCCGAAGTTCTCATATTTAAGTGTTATATTAAGCTTATCTTTTAAGTATTCTGCAGCAGCGGTGGTAATAGCTGACATATCCTGACTGTCGCCTACGGCGTAGAAGGTGAGTTCAACGGTTTTCTCGGGGACACTTGAGGTGGGTGTGGGGGTTGCTGTAGGCGTGCTGGAAGCCTGGGATGGAGTGGGTGTTGAGGTTGCGGGATTGACAGTGGTCTGTCCGCAGCCTGAGAGAACAAGCGCCAGGCAACACACAGCGGCAATCCCTCTGGTGAAAAGACACCTTAACTTTTTCATGATCGTTCCTCCTAATTTTTTATATGATCCGGAAATACCGGCATCATTCTTCAGCCTTTCACCGCGCCAATGGTCAGGCCTTTTATGAAATACTTCTGGAAGAAACCGTAGGCAAAGATAATGGGGCCAATAGAGACAATGGCTATAGCCATGCGTGAGCTTTCGCTGGGAAGATCCGCAAGAACCTTTCCTGCTTCCGAGAAGTTGGCGCTTCCGCTTGTGAGAAACTGGATGCTGGAAAGAGTTTGATACATGAGATACTGAATGTTGAACAATTCACGGTCGGTAACAAAGACCAGGGGCAGCCACCAGTCGTTCCAGTAGCCAAGGCAGCAGAACAGGCCAATGGTGGCGAGCCCTGGTTTAAGTAGAGGGAGTACTATGGTAAAAAAGGTTCGGAATTCACCTGCTCCGTCAATTTTAGCCGACTCGATGATGGATTCGGGAACAGTTGTTTTAATAAAGGTCCGCATAATCATGACGTACCAGGCGTTCATAAGGTAAGGGAAAATGAGAATCCAGATGGTTCTTCTAATGGTAAACAGCTGGGAATAAACCATAACCCATGGAACCAACCCACCTCCGAAAATCATGGTAAAGTAGGCCAGGAAGGAAAATATGCCCCGATAGCGGAAGCTGCTCCTGGAGAGCGGATAGGCGTAAAGTGTAATAACGGACACACTTAGGATGGTACCCACAAGGGTCACCAGTATGGATACGCCATAGGCATGGATAATGGCATCACCGGCACTTAATATGTAATCGTAGGCTTCCAGGCTGAACTTTTTGGGTATCAGGCTGTAGCCTGACAAAAGAATTTCCTTTTCATCGGTAAAGGAAATGGCAGTGACCAGAATAATGGGCAAAAGGCAGATCAGGGCCAATGCCACAAAGAGCAGGTGGATGAGCACTCGGCTCAAAATACTGGCTTCATCATAGGTGCGGTAGGATTTATGCTTCATAAAAGACCTCCTTCAGGGATAGCGGCCGTCCTTTAAAACAGGGCCTTGTCTTTGTCGATTTTCCTTACAACATAATTAGCTGTGAATACGGTAATGCAGCCCACAATGGCCTGATAGAGGCCCGCTGCGGCGGACATGCCCACATTATTGGTATTTCGAAGGGCACGGAACACATAGGTGTCAATAACATCCGTCACATCATAGAGAGAACCCATGTTTCTCGGAACATTGAAGAACAGTCCGAAGTCGGCATTGAAAATGCGTCCAACCGCTAACAGCGTTAATATAATCATCAGGGGCTTTAAAAGGGGCAGGGTGATATGCCGTATCATTTGGATCTTTCTGGCCCCGTCAATGGCGGCAGCCTCGTAATATTCGCCGTCGATGCCTGCAATGGCTGCCATGTAAACCACCATGTTGTAACCTGTATATTTCCATAATTGGAAGAATGTTAGAATAAATGGCCAGTACTTCGTTTCAAAGTACCAATTCACAGGTTCAAGCCCCATGGGCAACAGGATGGATTTGTTAATGAATCCGCTATCAAAGCTGAAAAAAGAATAGGCCAGATAGCTTACCACAATCCAGGACAGAAAGTAGGGTAAGAAAATGATACTTTGGTAGAGCTTACTGAACACCTTTGTTTTAAGCTCATTGATGGCAATGGCCAGCATAACGGGAATAATCAGTCCCAGGATAATGAACACCAGATTGTAAAGGATGGTGTTGCGGGTAACGTTGAAGGCATTGGGGGTTTTAAAGAAGAATTCGAAGTTTGTTAATCCGATGAATTCGCTGGTCACAAGGCTTTTCAAAAAATTGCCGTTGAGCCTGTAGCGCTGAAAAGCCATGACGACACCCATCATGGGTATGTAGTTGTTAATGAGGAGAACAAAGGCCCCCGGGAGCAACATAAAGAAGAAGGGCAGGTTACTGCTAAAGCGTCGTTTCATTGTCTCACACCTTTATACAAGCTTTGTTGTTAAGACCCGGGACAGGCTACAGCCGCAGCCGCATCAGGTCTATGCATTAAGCATAAAGGTTAAAAG
>JAFADM010000149.1 GCA_023424865.1 Bacillota bacterium
TCTTAAATTTAATTACCCGGTCTGCCATGGGGGCAAGAGCCGAGTTATGGGTAATGATGAGCATGGTGATTCCGTCCCGGCGGCAGGTATCCTGCAAAAGCGTAAGAATCTGCTTGCCGGTATTATAGTCCAAAGCTCCGGTGGGTTCGTCACATAACAACATTTTCGGGTTTTTAGCCAGTGCGCGGGCAATGGCGACTCTCTGCTGCTCGCCCCCCGAAAGCTGCGCGGGAAAATTGCCTGCGCGCTCGGAAAGCCCCACCTTTTCAAGTGTTTCGGCTCCATTGAGTGAATTGCTTCTGATTTGGGCGGCAAGCTCCACATTTTCCAGTGCCGTCAGGTTGGGAACAAGATTATAGAACTGAAAGACAAAGCCGATATCCGTCCGGCGGTAGTTAATGAGCTCTTTGTTGTTGTACCGGCCCACATTTCTCCCGTCCACGATAACATCTCCCGAGGAGGCCGTGTCCATTCCGCCCAGTATATTCAGAGCCGTTGTTTTGCCTGCCCCGGAGGAGCCGAGGATTACTGCAAGCTCTCCCTTCTCCACTTTAAAGCTGGCCTCATCCAGGGCACGAATTCCCACACCCTGGGTGTTGTATTCTTTTATAACTTGATTGAATTCAATATAGGACATATTTTCCTCCAAATGTTGCCGGCTGCTAAAGAAAAGCAAAGCGCCAAAAGTTGCCAACAATGTGTTGCTTAATTATAGAGTGTGTTGTATTTCTTATAATATTGAATCATAATAAACCTATAGATGGATTGCAACCATCATAATCGGGCTACTTGTTGTTTAGCAGACACTGATAATATAATGTGTTGGATAGTTACAAAAAATTAACTTTTGGGGGTAGCTCTATGAAAAAGACAGGTGAAGACAGAAGAGCCCGCATTACAAAGCTGGCCATTAAAGAAAGTCTTGTAGAATTGATGCAGGTACATCCCATATCCAAAATATCTGTGACTATGCTCTGTGCGTCGGCCGAAATAAACCGGAGCACTTTTTATTCTCATTATGCCGATCCCTATGACCTTCTCAACGCCATACAGCAGGAGGTTATTACGGATATTAAGAACCATATTACTTCTATACGCTTTATGGAACAGTTAGAAAGCACCGTTCCGGTTATCGTACAGGTTCTGGAATATGCAAAGGCAAGGGCTGCACTGTTCAGGGTGCTTTTAAGCGGTAACGGCGATTCCTCCTTCCAAAACGAGCTGATGTATCTGGCTCAGGAAAAAACCATAGATGAATTACGGGAGGACAAGCGCCTGGATGAAAGCGTAACAAAATACGTGGAGCTTTTTGCTACCTCCGGTGTATTGAGCATCATTCACAAATGGCTGACCGATAACTGCCAGGATGAAACAACAAAATTGGCCAGGGTGATAAACACCCTTCTTTCGTATGGCGTCCATGGCCTGTACCAGTAGTTTCTTGCTAATCATCCTGACTGGAGTCCTGATTGGAATATTTTCTACGTAATACCTTCATTCCCCAACAAGAGAGTTACCTTTAAGCCCTTGGGTTCGTTGGCGCTGACGGTTATACCACTATGCTCCCCCATTAAGAGCTTTATCCGCCGGTTAACATTGCGGACGCCTATTTTCCCCTCTTCCTCTTCGCTTTCCTGCTTTCCGCTTAACTCCAGTCTCCGGTTCAACAGAGTTATTTCCTCTTCCTCCATGCCCGTCCCGTTGTCCGTTACTGTGAGTTCTGTTTCCCCGTTGCCGGTCAGTCTGCCCTCCAAACGAATAATTCCCTGATCCCGGCTTCCCGCGAAGCCGTGGAGCACAGCATTTTCTACAATGGGCTGAAGCGTCATTTTAGGTATGGGCCGGCTGTATAGCCTTTCATCCACATCAATTGTCAGCTGATACCTGTCAAAATACCGGAGCTTTATGATAATAAAAAACTCATTAATAATTCGAAGCTCGTTTTCTATGGTTTCCATCCGCTTGTCCGAAACACCGTAGCGGTACACGGTACAAATAGAGCTTACCATCTGCCGCACAGCCTGTGTATGTCCTGCCGAGGCCATACCTCGTATGCATTCCAGGTTGTTGTACAGGAAATGGGGATTAATTTGTGCCTGAAGAAACATAATATTGGCCTTCATGCCGTCCAGCTTGGCCGTTTGCAGAGCCTGAGCCGTTTCCAGCATACTGGTGTTTATTTTTTCTATTTTATCAAGCATTTCATTGATATTGCCCGCTAAAATACCGATTTCATTTTCACTGGTTTGGGTGAGCTTGTTCTGCCTTCCTGCACCGATATGCCGCATCTGCTCGGCAAGGCCCGACAAAGGCCCTACGATGCTCTGACGCAGAGCAAACCCCATTATAGTCTGAATAACCACCACCGCCAGCATAAGCGCCACGCTCCAAATTTGAATGGGGCGCAGGCTGCGTCTTATTTCACTGTCGGGATAGGCAAGCACCACCGTCCAGTCCGTCTCCTTAAGACTCAGGGAGGTCAGGTGAAACACCTCGCCTCCCAGCTCCTCACTTCCGTTATAGGCGGTTACACCCTTTTCAGCTAAAAGAGAAGAAAGCCTTTTCCCGCTGGTAGCAATGGGCCTGTCATCGGCCATAATCGTCATGGCTGAATTGGTAAGCGCATTTTCCGAAAGGATTTTTCCAAAGCTTCCGGCCGAGCACATGGCCACATAGGCTCCTGCATAGCGGTCCTCGCTGCGGGCTCCGCCGGTGGTGGAGAAAATGGGAACAAGGCAGGCGAAATAGGTGC
This sequence comes from Bacillota bacterium, assembly GCA_023424865.1. The sequence goes on from JAFADM010000149.1 coordinate 2,753, forward strand.
TGGAGGTATCCGGCTCATAATAGCTTTTTGTCAGGGTGGGGGTATAAAAGGCCTTAGTCAAATCGTATTCTTCCACTATTTTTTGATAGATAAGGTAAACCTGGATGCTTGGTGCGGAAGAAGAGGAAATAACCTGGCCGTTTTTAAGCTGAATATGAATGCTGCTTATGAGAGAATCCTGTTCAACAAGGCTGTTCAGCATGGATATAACCACCTTGCTGGCTTCAAATTTCTGTACGGGCATGTATTGTGTAAAGGCATAGAGCTGCTGACTGTAGGCAAGCTGGAGAACAGAGGAGGTTACGTCCTCCAGGGCAGCGTCCACGTCCTCCCTTGTTTTTTCAAGGGCAGTCTGCATCAGCCCCATAGAGGAATTAAGGGTGGCATAATGGAAAAACCTGTAAAATCCAAACAGGGCTCCCAACATCAGTATCACCGAAAGCATAAAATACAGAACCAGAATACGTATCAGCTTCATATTGACAAACCACTTCTTAAGCCTGGATAACATCGCTTCCCCGCTTTCCTCACGCTTTACCTTAAGTCTAAGGCTATGAGCCTTTTTAAAAAAGTTATGGTTTTTATGGTCTTATCTTAAAGCATCCGGAACGAAAAAGCTTCAGGAAAATTCAACATCCGAATCTTTTTCAAAATCATCCGAATCTTTTACTCCGGGTATTTGCCCCGGTTGGGCTACGATTAGAATACAAACGAAAGGAGGAACCCCGCTTGTCATCTCATTTAAAAACCCTGAACCGGAAAAAAAACCTATGGCGTGAAATATTCCAGTCTAGATATATTTATCTGCTGCTTATACCGGGACTTCTGTTTTTTGCCATATTCAGCTACGGCTCCATGTACGGCCTTTTGCTGGCCTTTAAAAAATTTAATGCCAGTCTTGGTATTTTCGCAAGCCCGTGGGTTGGATTAAAGCATTTTGAAAGGCTTTTCATCACTCCCGATTTTATGACTGCAGTAAAAAACACTCTGACAATAAGCTTTGGCCGGCTGCTGATTGAGTTTCCCTTTCCCATTATTTTGGCCATCATGCTCAGTGAAATGAAGCACAAAGGTTTTCAAAAGGTGTATCAGACCCTTTACACCTTTCCCAACTTTATCTCCTGGGTTATTGTAGGCTCCATCATGGTTTCCTTTTTTGACAATAATGGTCCGGTTAATGCCATCATCCAATCCTTAGGTCATGAAAAAGCCAATATTCTTGCCAATAGCTCCACCTTCCGGTTCTTTCTTTTCGGAACGGGTATCTGGAAGGGGGCAGGCTGGTCCAGCATCATTTATCTTGCCGCCATATCCGGAATTAACCCGGAGCTCTATGAATCCGCCCTCATTGACGGTGCAAGCCGGCTTCGCAGAATTTGGCATATTACCCTGCCGGGAATCATTCCCACCATCACCGTGCTATTCATCCTTGCGGTAGGAAATGTGATGAACGGCGGCTTTGATCAGATTTTCAACCTTCAGAATCCTGTAGTTCGTCCTGTGTCCGACATTATTGACACCTATGTCTACCGGATTACCTTCCAGGCTGTCCCAGATTACGGGTTTTCAACAGCGGTAGGCATGTTCAAGTCCGTTATCAACCTGGGCCTTTTGTTTGTGGCCAATAAATTTACCAAAATTATCAGCGGAAACGGACTTCTTGGTTAAATGCTCCCCTTTAAAGAAAGGAATCCTGTTATGACTGTAAAAAATAAGCCAAAAATGCTGGGATTAAATAAAACAGAGCCTTTTGATGTGGTGATTTTTGTTTTGCTCACCCTCTTTGCACTGATTATCTTTTACCCTTTTTACAACGCGGTGCTTACCTCTTTTGTAACAAGCAAGCAGTATATCATGAACCCTGCCATGCTGTACCCTAAGACGATTACCTTTGACAATTACAAAATTATCCTTCAAAACCCCCTTATCGGTTCGGGCTATAAAAACACCCTTATCCTCACCGTGGCGGGCGTGGCCTATTCCTTAACCCTTACCGCCAGCATGGCCTATGCCTTTTCCCGTAAGGCGTTTCCCGGCAAAAGGATCTTTTTCATGCTGGTGCTTTTCACCATGTTTTTCAGCGGCGGCCTGGTTCCCATTTACATGCTTATGAAGAACCTGGGACTTATGAATTCCCTGGCAGGCCTCATTTTAATGGCAGGCATATCGCCCTTTTATATGATCCTGGTTAAAAGCAGCTTTGAGCAGGTGCCCGACAGCATTGAGGAAGCAGCCAAAATTGATGGCGCCAATGACATCACCATCTTTTTGAGAATCATGCTCCCGCTCCAATTGCCCATTCTGGCCACCATCACCCTCTTTATTGCCGTGGATCGCTGGAACGAATGGTTCTTTGCCATGCTGTTTCTCAGGGAGGGCACCAAATGGCCGCTCCAGGTACTTCTAAGAGCTATTGTCATGGAGGCTGCCAGCGACAGGGATGTGGCCTTCAGCTCCGTGAGCCAGAATGTTTTTTCAAACGGCATCAAAATGGCAGCCGTTATGGTGACCATGCTTCCCGTCATGCTTGTTTATCCCTTTTTGCAAAAGTACTTTGTAAAAGGCGTGATGGTGGGGGCCATCAAGATGTAAGACAATTTGTCCAAAAAGCGTGTACACACCTGAATCGGGCTTTTTAAAGCAGTCCTGCAAATAATGCTTCTACCTGCTTTAATAGTCTGAGCAAGGGTTGGTATAATAAACAGAGGAGGATTCCCATGAAAAAAGGAAAAGTATTCACAACACTGCTGTCTTCCATGCTGGTGCTTTCACTGGCAGCAGGCTGCGGCAATTCGGCAACAAATTCACAAACGCCGACGCCCTCACCATCCCAATCCACGGGCACAGAGACACAAACCCCGACCAACGAGAACCCTTACGCTGATCCCATTCACTTCAGCGGCACCGGTCTTGCCGAGCTGTCGGAGGGTGTGGACTATTCCAATGACGCCATTTATCAGACTCTGTCCCAAAAATTCAACTTTACTTATGAGCTCTACCCTATGACCTGGGATAACTGGGGTGAGAAAAACCGCCTTTGGATTAGCTCCGGGGATATGCCTGATCTCACATTCTGGGATTTTAACTACACGGAATATAAAAACTATGCCGAGCAGGGACTTATCCGTGCCTTGCCCGATGGCTGGGAAGCCAAATACCCCAACCTCAACGCAGTGGTGGAAGCTACCGGCATCAAGGATAAAATCACCTTTGACGGCAAGATCTATGCCCTGCCCAAGCCCGTATTCATGCATTTTGCACCCCTTTCCGAGTCCATCAGCCACACCAGCGTCTACTACAGGGCAGACTGGGTGAAGGAGCTTGGACTGGAGCCCTTTGGCGATACCGTCACGGTGGATGAGCTGGCATCCTTCATAAACGCCGCCAAGGCTGCCGACCTGGACGGCCACGGCTCAGGAAAGACCATCGGCATTACCGCCAACTACAACAATGCCGTTTCCATGTTCGTATCCCAGAAGAACAAGGGCTGGAACAGCTTCTACAAAAAGGACGGCAAGTATGTGTGGGGCCCTGCTCAGCCTGAAACCCTGGAAGGCATCAAGCTTCTTAAGAAATACTACGACATGGGCCTTCTGGATCCCGATTTCTACTTAAACGATGCCAAGGAAAACCGCAACAAGTTTGCTTCCGGTATCAGCGCCATCACCTATGACGACGGTACCATTGACAATCTTAACAACCGCATTAAGGAATTTGCCGCTGCCAATCCGGACAAGGATGCCGCTTCCGCCATCGGCCTTACCACCCTTGTGGGTGAAGACGGCAAATGGCATGGCCTGGGCGGAGCAAACTTCTGGTGTGCTTCCGTATTCAGCCCCACCATGAGTGAGGAAAAGATGGATCGTATTTTAAGCCTTTATGACTATCTGGCCAGCAAGGAGGGCCAGGAGCTTGTAGGACTTGGCATAGAAGGAACCGACTGGGAGCGCACCGCCGATGGCTACAAGCTTTTAAGAAGCGCCAATGCGGACGGAACCATTCCTCTTCTTAAAACGGTCTATCCCTCCGCCGCCTTCTGGTATCTTCTTGTAATCCTTCCCGACGATTTCAGCTTCGCCGATCCTACGGCGGACCCTGCTGTTGTTGATCAGGTTGTCAATATGTATAATGTTAAGAAAGATAACGGCGATATTCAGCCCTACGACTATGATTTCCAGTTCTACAGCAGTGATGCCAAGTCCAATTACAGTGTGGCTACCGCCGACGAAATCGTTCGTATTGTCATGCTGCCCAATGCCGACATCGACGCTGAATGGGCCAAATTCATCGACGCACAAAAGGGAATGGTCAATCCTCTGCTGGATGAGCTTAACTCAGCCTTCGGAAAATAAGGCCGGACTCCTTTGAATCAAAAGCTGGGGGCATCGAACCCCCTCCCTTTTAGCCAGATTTGCTTACGCAAATGGCTGCCAAGGTAAATGTCCAGGGACGGTTTTACCGTCCCTGGCTATCTCTATGAGAGGAGGATTCCCATGTATCACGCGATTATTGTTGACGATGACAAGTGGACCCTTGAGGATATCAAACGCAGCTTTCATTTTGAAAGCAATGGCTTTGATCTCATTGCCGAATGCACCAGTGCGGAAGACGCGCTGCCTGAAATCATCACTCACAGCCCGGAGCTTGTTATTACCGATATTCGCATGGAGCGTGACAGCGGACTGGATTTAATACGACGCTGCCGTGAAAAGGGCATCCACTCCTTTTTTATTATTTTAAGCGGCTACGATAAATTTGAGTACGCCAAGGAAGCCATCCGCCAGGGTGCGTTTTACTACATGCTCAAGCCCATCGACGATCGCGAGGCCCAGCAGGTCATGCATCAAATAACGGACATCCTGTCCGGCAGACAGGAAAAGCCCTCTTCCTCCCCACCAACCGTAAAAGAGCCGGGAGGAGAAAAAACCGACAGCTTCAAGCAAATTATCAATTATCTTGAATACCATTGCGACGATTCCTCTGTCAACCTGGACATCCTGTCCGAAACCTTCTTTGTCAACCGCACCTATATTTGCGACATGTTCCGAAAGCGCCTGGATAAAACCTTTACCCAGTATTTTACCGAGCTTCGAATGAAAAAGGCCTGTGAGCTTTTAAAAAAGGAAGTGGTGGATCTGGGTTCTGTCGCGGCCAGAGTAGGCTATGAGGATCCGGGCTATTTTTCCCGTGTTTTCAAAAAAACCATGGGCATGCTGCCCATGCAGTATCACGAAAAATTCAATAAGCAATAAAAGTAAAGGACTTCTCCTTATGAAAAATAAAATCTTTTATTTATCCTCCACCCATTGGGACAGGGAATGGTATTTGCCCTTTCAGGGCTTTCGTTTTCATCTGGTAAGGGTTATGGACGCACTTGTTGATTGCCTGGAGACCAGTGACAGGGAAAGCGTTTTCCATTTGGACGGCCAGACAATCATGCTGGAGGATTATTACGAAATGCGTCCTCTTATGCGTCCGAGGGTGGAAAAGCTCATCCGTGAGGGGCGAATTCTTGTTGGCCCCTGGTACAACATGCCTGACGAATTTAATGTGTCCGGCGAAGCTCTTATCCGAAACCTGCTTCTCGGTCACCGTTTATCTTTGGAAGCAGGTACGGAGGCCTGGAAATGCGGTTACGTCATTGATATTTTCGGGCACATTGCCCAGTTTCCACAGATACTTAATGGCTTTGGCATTAAAACCGCGGTGGTAGGACGGGGCACTAATGAGCATACCACGCCCCTGGCCTTTACCTGGGAATCCCCCGACGGCTCCGGTGTCACTTCCTTTAAGCTCCCTGACTACAACGGCTACGGCTCTTTTTCAACCGATGTGGCAGGCCGCAGGGTAACCGGCGATTATTATCCTCCCGACAACCCTCTTTTTGATGAAAGAGCGAAAAAATACATCAACCATGAGCTGGCCAGAAGCCCTCTGCCCTTCTGCGTTTTATGGGACAGCATGGATCATGAGCCCTATCATGAGGATACACAAGCCTATGTCGCCCGTCTCAGGGAGCTTTATCCCGACAGCGACATTCTTCAAACTGATCTTTTAAAAGCTTTTGACTATGTGGAGAAATCCGGAGTGTCGCTTCAAGTAAAAAAAGGCGAGCTGCGGGAGCCGGGCAGGGATTTTGGCCACTATGCCTATGTGCTCATTCACTGCCTCTCCGCACGCCACAGCCTAAAAAAGCACAACGACCGTACCCAGGCCCTTCTTGAAAAAGCAATGGAACCACTTGCCGTCTATTTTTCCCGTATGGGTATCCGGCAGGATAAAGCCTTTACTGATTTAGCATGGAAATACCTGCTCAAAAATCATCCCCATGATTCCATCTGCGGCTGCTCTGTAGACAGGGTGCATGAGGACATGACCTACCGGTTCAATCAGGCACAGGACATATGCGACACCCTTATTACCGATGCCCGCCGGACACTCACAGAAGGCACCCGGCTTGTCACCTCGGAAGAAAACCTATTATGCGTTTTAAACTCTCTGCCCTATGCAAGGGAAGAGGTCGTAACGCTGTCCATACCCTTTAGCAAGGACTATCCCAAGTGGCAGGAGCCCTTCGGTTATGAGGCCCTGTGCGCTTTTGAAATTAGGGATGAAACGGGAACAGCCCTCCCCTACACGCTTCTGACCAAAGAAGAAAGCCGTAATGTACGGGGCAGGGCCAATATCGGTATGGGGGCAGATAGTTATACTGTTGCAGTGAAAGTAAGCTTACCTGCGCTGGGCGCGGCCAATTTAAGCATCGTTCCCGTTAATGGCCCTGTAAGGCAGACAGGTGGCATGGCTGACAGCAGCGGCTCACTGGATAATGGTCTTGTAAGAATTACCATTAATCCCGATGGAACGATTAATTTAATGGATTACCTATCAGGGCGGGAATATGCCCGTTTATTGCAGCTTACCGACTGCGGTGAAATCGGGGATGCCTGGAACCATGTTCGTCCTGCCAACGGCGGACTGGTAACGGGCGGGGTCCTTGTCCATAAGGAAATTGTGGTCAACAGTACTGTAAAAAGCACGGTTCGACTTGTACGGGAATTAACGGTTTCCGCCCGTATCCAGGCTTCCCGCAACGGTCTTATGCCTTCACAGGAAAAAGCAACTCTGGAATGTGAATTTTTAATTTCACTGGCGGAAGGCAGCAGAAATCCCGAAATAAGCCTCAATGTAAACAATACCGCTTGCGACCATGTCTTGCGGCTGGGGTTTCCAACCCATACCGCTGGGGATACCTACGAAGCAAATCAGGCCTTTTGCTTTGTTACCCGTAAAACCGGCTTTAATACTGAAACCCTGACATGGAAAGAGTCTGAGAAACCGGAAGCCCCCATGTCGGGTATCGTGCTTAAAAGGGATGCCTCCTACCGGGGACTGGCTTTCGTATCGGATTACGGACTTCATGAATGCGCCGCCGATACGGATAAGGATGCCACCCTGCGGGTAACCCTCCTTCGGAGCTTTGGGAAAACCGTTACGACCAATGGGGAACCGGGCGGACAGGAGCTGGGCCTTCACAGCTACCGCTTTTTCCTGGTGCCTTTAGACGAAACAATTAAAAACAGCGATCTTCAGAGGCTTCAGGACGGCCTCCAGGCCTCCCCGGTGCATTTCGTTTCGCCCAAGGCAGCTGCGGGTTCCACCCTCGAAGTTGAAGGCCCCCTTTGCGCAAGCACGGTTAAGCATGCCCAGGACGGGTCGGAGGACATTGTGGTGAGGCTCTATAATCCCAATAACGCGAATGCTCAGGGAAAGCTTCACGTCTCAGGTATCAGGGAAGCCTTTTTTACCAATATGCTGGAGGAAGTGACCGAGCCGGCAGAAATCACCCTTTCTCAGGAAAAGGACTCCTCACAGGCCCGTTCTCAGGAAAAGGGCTTTGTTTCTCTTTTACTTGAACCCTTCCGCATTGTTACCCTTCGCCTCAAGCCTTATGCCATGCCCGATGAGAGTGCATCGTCCAAGGTGAAGGTTTATGTTTAGCCGGAGTCCTTCATAAGCATAACGAATTGCCCCTGCCCGTGCGCAAAAAGTCTCTGGTGCACTCGGCAGGGGCCTTTTTATCCATTTCCATTTTCTTTCCCAATGGACTATTGAGGCTAGAAGTATAGTATAATTGTTTAAGCATTTATACCTTTGCCCACATCCGTGAGCTTATCGCCAATGCCCCCAATAAAAGACCGAGGAGTGAGACAAATATGATTCTCTATTTTACCGGTACAGGCAACAGCCGTTATGTGGCAAAGCTTATTGGAACCCATATCCCTTCGGATACTGTTTCGATAACTGATTTCATTAAAGAAGGGAGAACCGGCACTTTTACTGCGGATTCCCCCTATGTCTTTGTGGCTCCTGCCTACGGCTGGCGTATTCCAAGGCTTATGGAAAAGTTTATTAGGGCGTCCTCCTTTAAGGGGAATAAAAAAGCCTATTTTGTTATGACCTGCGGCACGGAAACGGGCAATGCCTCCCATTATCTCAAAAAGCTGTGTGAGAAAAAGGGCTTTGATTATATGGGCCTTGCGTCCATTCTCATGCCGGAAAACTATATTGCCATGTTTGATGCTCCTCAGGATGCCGAGGCAAAAGAAATCATCCTACGGGCACAAGCTCCTATAATAAGCGCTGCGGAATGCATCAAAAACGGCAACGCCCTTCCTGATGAAAAAGTCACATTTAAGGGGCATATTCAAAGCACACTGATTAATCCCCTCTTTTACTCCCTTTTTGTAAAGGACAAAGGCTTTTACACCACGGACGCCTGCATAAGCTGCGGCAAATGCGTTAAATTATGCCCCACAAACAATATCCGACTGCAAAGCGGAAAGCCGGTTTGGACGGGCAACTGCACCCACTGTATGGCATGTATCTGCGGATGTCC
>JAFADM010000431.1 GCA_023424865.1 Bacillota bacterium
TGGTGGGGGATGCATCTCATGCATGATGCCTTTGAAATACAAAAGGATATTCCTCGTGAAACTGCGAAAAAGGTCTGCCTGGATAATCTGTTCCATGCCTACAAGCTATAGAACCTCATCCGCTTAAAAACTTACGGAGCTAAATGCTCCGTAAAAAATGTTTTACTATTAAATGAATGGTTCAATTAATGAAAGGGGAATTTTGAATATGAATCGCAAAAAAATTGCTTTTACCTTGGCAGGTATTTTAATTTTTGGAGTTTTTGGAGGATGCAAAAGCTTTAAGGAAACAGTCCTTGTAAACACCCTAATATTCAATATGGGGGATTTCCAAAAACTTCAACTTGATTATGACGCAGAGGATATTCATGTTTTAAAAAGTGAAAACGACAAAATTGTTATATATGAGTATATGAATGAGAATATAAAGAGCTACTATGCCAGAACAACCCATAAAAACGGTGAACTTATCGTAACAGAAGGCAAAAGACCAAGAAGCTCAGGCTTTGAATCATACATTGAATTACATATTCCATCGGATTATAAGGGAAGTCTGTCCCTTCACACCACAAGCGGAACAATTAAATCGGAATTTCCCTTGAATATATCTGACAATTTCAGCGTGGATACCACAAGCGGCGTTATTGGCGTATCCAGTGTAAATGCGTCTATTGTAAGCCTTGCAACCACAAATGGTACAATAAAAGGGGAGAGCCTTACCTCATCCTCCATAAAAGTAGTTAGCACAAACGGCAATTTGAGCTTTGAAAATATTAACGCAGATAAAATTGAAATACAAACCACCAATGCCGACACCAGAATCAACGAGGCAAGCGGTTTAATAAGCTACGAATCGAAGGGCGGTAACCTTACTGCATCCGATATTAACGGTGCAGGTTCCTTTAACGCATTGGGGGACGGTTCCGTTAATGTTTCCTATAACGATGTAATTGGTGATATCTATATTTACTCCAAAAACGGAAGACTTGAGTTAAAGCTTCCTAGTCAGCTTGCATTTAAGTTTTCGGCAACCACCAAAGGTGGTGTCATAGACACTTCGTTTACAGATCAGCTTACAGTGACTGACGGCACTGCTGCCGGAATTGTCGGTTCAACCCCTGATATCGCCATAGTTATGGAAACTCAGAACGGGGATATTAAAGCATCGAAATAGTCAAATGGGAAAGAAAAAACAGGAAAAAGGGCGATATATGAATTTGACGGATTAGAATAAGAAGGATATAATTGGAATACTATGGAATACAAGGCATTTTCATAAGCAGGCTATTACCGGAAGGAGAACTGGCGCATGAAGCGATCTAATGGAGAAATCGCAATCCTGGCGGGCGGTTCAATGCTTTTGCTTTTAATTCTTTTTATCAATGGTATTCCTGTTGCAGGCGGGCTGATAGGTGCATTCAAAAACTATAATATTACCTTAGGCCTTTTTGGATGCCCTTTTTCCGGCACTCAAAACCTAAGTGCTCTTTTTTCAAATCCTGACTTTTTGAAAGCACTGTGGAACACAATTTACATGAATCTTCTATATCTTCTGACAGTGTCTGTCCTCTCCGTTATGCTGGCTGCGTCCCTCTTTACTCTAAATAAGCGGCTTCAGAATTTCTTTATTACCTTGCTTTTGGTGCCGCTGTTTATCCCGAGCAGCGTGTTTACTCATCTATGCCTTTTCTGGTTTGGAGGAACTGAGAATCTGGTACAAAGCCAATTGGCCCCCCTTATTTATATCCTTGTACTGACGATTAAGAATGTGGGGGTTCCCACTCTGTTTATACTTAAAACATGGCAAATATCCAGAGGAAGAACAGAGGCTTCCGGATTTGAGAAAATTCTCGCACCGTTAGCCTTTATTCTTATACAGTTTACTTCCATTCTTGGATCAGATATGGATCTCATCAGAGGCCTTATTCATCCTCAGGTGTATGAGAAAGGCCAAACATTGGATTATTATGCCTATAGAGCAGGCTTTATGGCGGGGAATGTCAACGTTGTTCATGGGTTATGGTTTCTAAAGCTTCTGGTTCATCTTTCTATTGGAATAATGATTTACTATGTGGTAAAAAGCATACCGGGGAGAAAGAATATCTCTTTCGATTACGAGCAGAAAGAGAATAAGCTGCCTGATATAAACAATGTTACACCTGCAGAAAGCGATGCCAAACCTGCTATAAATTATTCTACCTCTCATTTATCTGGAATAATTTTTCCTGCCGTTTATTCTTTATCCCTTTTAGCCTTTCTTTTCAAGCCTCTTTTGCTGGATGGCATCAAGAATCTTGGGAACCTGTTTCAGTTATCGGAAACCTTTATGTATTCCTACGTGATATATCTCATTCTGTTTGCCGTTACTGCACTTGTCGGAGTACCTATAACCATACTGCTTGCAAAAAGCATGCTCGTTAAGGGCGTATTCGGAAGCCTTTCAAGAGGGCTTACCGTCTTCCTTCTTCTTGGAGGCGGCATGGGAATGAATACCTATCTTTTTATAAGAAACCTGGGCCTTATCGATACAATTAGCGGTCTTCTCATTTTCTATCTGGTGCCCTTAGGCAACAGTCTGGTACTGGCAGTAATTTTAACCCATCAAAAGCCAGTGAACCGGGATGAAAAAGCTGAAAGAAGCTTTGTCTGGCAAGCCGCCATTATATTGGGGCTAATGCACTTTATATTCATGTGGAATACAGACTATGTACCACTCATACTGCTGTCTGCGCGGAATACGCTGCCGCCTGTTCTTCTGTCCAATAGCGATTTGCAGTTACTATATGCTCAAAATAGGATGGGGCCTGAGCTATTTATGGGGGCTGATTTGCTGGTAGTGCTTCCTCCTGTTGTTCTTTTCCTTTTGTTCAGACGTTTTATAACGGAATGGATTCTCCTTTGCTTCATTCGAAAGTCCTAATCCCTCATTTATGAAAGAGAAGGTGCCCAAACCGGAAAAAATATAATTAAATTCGCTAAAAAGGTCAGAAAATAACGGTTCTGGCCTTTTCATTTTGTTTAATGTCTTAATAAGAATGGTATCAAAATAGAGAATAACTCTATTTTAAAA
>JAFADM010000191.1 GCA_023424865.1 Bacillota bacterium
AAGGGCTATAATAAGAGGGAAAAACATCAGGTATCAGCAGGAATAGGCAGCAATAGGAATAATAAGAAATCAGGGGTTGTTTATATGATAAAGCACTCTTCCTGTCTTGTTTCAGCCTTCCTTATCCTGTCTCTTGTCCTTTCGGGCTGCGTTAGCAATACGAAGGCCCGGCAAACCGATCCGGTTATTCAGCCGGAACAGGAAACCGTCACTCTCCGCTTTATCAACAGCTGGGGAGGAAGCGATTCAAAATCCGAAACCCTTAAACAGCTTTTTGAGCAATTTGAAACGGAAAACCCGGATATACAGATAGTTAACGAATCCCTGTTCGGAGAAGACTTTCTTGTAAAGCTAAAGGCCGATTTCGCCTCCGGCAATGATCCCGATGTCTTTGGCCTTTGGCCGGGATCCGATATTCGAAGCCTTGTGGCAGCTGGAAAAGTAGCGGATATCACCGACGATCTGACCAAGGACCCTGACTGGAAGGAAAGCTTCCATGACAATATGTGGGATCATACCACCTTTGGGGGAAGAATATACGGGCTTCCGGTGGAGCTTATTTTTGAGGCCCTCTTTATTAATGTGGATTTATTTGAGGCCTATGGTCTTGATCCCCCTGCCAATTTTGACGAACTCAAAAATGTGGTGACGGTTTTCAGGGATAACGGCATTGTTCCTATTGCGTTCAACTGTAAATCGGAAGGGACCTACATCTACCAGAACATGGCCATGATGCTTGGAGGAAGAAAGATAATTGAGAACCCTATTGAAAACAGTTCCATAAATAAATGCTATCTGGACGCCCTTTATCTTATGAAGGAGCTTTATGACCTGGGGGCGTTTCCAGAAGACATGTTTACTATGACCAGTGTGGAGCGTAACGATCTCTTTATTTCAAAAAAGGCGGCCATGATTGTTCAGGGCTCCTGGTTCGTAGGCGAATTCAAGGATGTTAAAACGGTTGATCTGGTGCCCTTCCCCGAGCTTTCCGAAAATAGAAATGCCTATACCAGCATGATCTACGGCCTTGGCTGCGGCACCTTTTACATGAGTAAAAAGGCAAGCCTTAACGCTACTAAAAAAGAGGCGTCTATAAAGCTTCTTCGTCATTTAACCTCCAGGGAGACAGCCACGCTTCTGGCGGAGAAAACCGGAATGCTCAGCAACGTGCGCATCAACCGGTACGATATTGATTACAATCGTCTGGAACGAAAGGCCATCTATTACGTGGATACAGCCAAGGAGCTTGTGGGACCTCCGGACAGCTATTTGCCCAGAAACGCCTGGGAAAACGTTATTGTCAAGAACCTGCCCTATGTTCTGGAGGGAAAGATGGAACCGGAAGCTCTTTGGATGGAGGCTGCCATGGAGTGGCAAAGCGGAAAGTAAACGGGAGGTCATCGCCATGGTCAGTAAGGAACGCCTTAAGAGAGCCATCGGACAAAAACGGTTTATCCGCTTTTACCAGAACCTGCCCATACGCAGTAAATTCATGCTTGTGCTCGTGCTGATGATTATTATCCCCCTGGTGGGCTTAAGCGCCATCAACTATAAAAATTCCGAAGAAAGCCTGAGAAAAAAATCCATCCAATACTCTCAGGATATCCTTAAATTAATTGAAATCCGACTTTTGGATTATGTATCCAACCTCAATCTCATTTCATTGGATCTGCTGCCCGACAGAAAAGCGCTCTTTACAATGAACGATTACGCTACGCCTCCGGATCCTCTGCAAATCTACGAGGAAGCCTATGTCATTGAAAATGTCCTTAAAAAGGTGATTTTCACCCGGCAGGAGGAAATTCAGTCCATCGCTCTCATTTCCAGCCGTGGAAATTACCATCCTGCGGATGATAACAGCCGTGTAATAAAAATTAAGGACATGGTACCCTTTTCCGGGCCTCTCTATAATGCCATGCTGGAGCAATCCCGCGGGTACAGCGGATCTCCAAGCTTTTTTTTCGATACGGAAAACGGCAGGGTGAAGAACTTTTTCCTGGTAAGAACCATTTACGATGTGGATAATTTTGAAGAAATCGGACTGATGGTGATACTTCTGAAAAAGGAATTTATTAATACAGTGTTTAAGGAGCTGGTCAATGAGGACATTGAAAATATCCTGGTATTGTCCTCCAGCAACGAAATTATAGTGGACCGGGACAGCCAGTACAGCGTAGAGTTAGGGGATCTGATGGAAAACCTTGAGGGCTGGCAGGGCTGGTATGCGGACCCAAAGGGACAAACCATTGTTACCTACCAGATGATGAAGGAGGAACCGGGGTGGAAAATTTTGTCCTTTATTTCGTTAAAAAGTCTCTACCGGGACATCGACAGGCTCAGGGAAAGCATTATTGTTACCTCCATTATCATTGTTATCGTGCTTCTTATCGTCAGCGCTCTTATGACCTACGATTTCAGCCACCCCTTTAAAAAGCTTCTGGAAGGTATGGCCAGAGTTCAAAAGGGGGATAAGGAGGTTCGCATCGAGCTTACAAGGCAGGATGAGTTTGGCCAGCTGGGCGAAGCGTTTAACCGGATGGTGGAGGAAATGAACCTTCTGACGGATTTTGTGTACCGGGAGCAAATTACCCGGCGGGAGGCCGAAATTAAAGCCCTTCAGGCCCAAATAAACCCTCACTTCCTCTTTAATACCCTGGAATCCATCAACTGGATGGCTCACCTTAATCACGTGCCTGAAATCAGTGAAACCGTAACCGCACTGTCCTCCCTGATGGAAGCTGGTATCGGACGGGACGACAAGCTTATAACCCTTGCTCAGGAGCTTGAATACATAGATAATTACTACCTTATCCTCAAAAAGCGTTTCGAGGATAGAATACAACTGGAAAAGCGGGTGGAGGACGAAGCTCTGGATGTAAAAATTCCCCGCCTTCTCATTCAGCCTCTTATTGAAAACGCCATTTATCACGGCATTGAAAATGAAGGCGGAAGAGGTGTGGTAACCATCACTGCAGGCCTTTGTGAAGGAAGAGTGCTTATTGTCGTTGAAGACAACGGAGAGGGAATTGAGGAGGATAAGCTCAAAGCCATAAATGAACGGCTTAACAACCATTCCTGGTCGAGCTTGGAATACAAGGAGGACAAGACATTTCACCGAAGCAGCAGAGGGTCAAACAGCATTGGCCTTGAGAATGTCAACCGGCGTATCAAGCTTTTTTACGGCTCGGAGTACGGCCTGCATATAGAAAGTGTCAGACATTGCTACACGCGGGTTTACATGATTATACCAATAAAAACCGCAGAGTATTTGGAGGAAAAAGTAAATTATGTACAAGGTCTTAATCATTGATGATGAACCCATTATCCGAAAGGGGCTTATAAATATTCTCCAATGGAACCGTCTCGGCTGCGAAATATGCGGTGAGGCTTCCGATGGAGCCACCGGAGAAGAGCTTATTGCAAGCCTTAAGCCCGACATTATTCTTACCGATATCCGCATGCCCAGGGCTGATGGACTTGCCATGATGCGCCGGGTGAGGGATCTGGTGCCCAAAAGCAAAATCGTCATCCTCACCGGCTACAGGGATTTTAATTATGCCCAGGAGGCCGTAAAGCTGGGGGCCTTTGATTTTGTCCTTAAGCCCTCAAAAATAGAGGAGCTGACGGCGGTAATCCAGCGGGCAGCAGCGGAGCTCTCCATGGAAAAGGACAGGCACCAGGAGCTGAACCGTTTCAAGGAGCTCTATGAACAAAATCTTCCCCTCATGAGGGAAAAGCTTCTTTTCAATCTCATCTACGGACTTTACGGCAATGAGGGAGATATGGAGGAGCAGATGGCCCGGTTCGGAATAAAGCTGGATGAATTCTTAGTGGGGCTAATTGACAACGAGAGTGAGTCTGAGCGGGGCAGCTATGAAATGCAGCTTTACCAGCTGGGTATTATAAACACCCTGGAAGAGGTGCTTTCGGAGGATTTTACCTTTATCTCCACCGTTCTCAACAGCCGCTGGCTTCTTTTTGTGGCAAGACCTCTGGAGGGCTTTAACGGTGCGACGGAGCTTCTGGAGGAGAAGCTTGCCTATCTTCAGGAAATGATACAGAACTTCTTCAGCTTTACTCTTTCTATAGCCGTCAGCTCAACAGGACGGGGTTTTAAGGAACTGCCCATTAAGTTTGCAGAATGCCGTCAGGCACTGGAACACCGCTTTTATCTGGGACGGGGAGCTATTATCCGCTACGGTGATTTAAAAACCTTCTTCCGTTATAATGATCACGCCTTTCTGGAGGAATACCGGGTTCAGCTTTTAAACCATATTAAAACAGGCAACCGGGAGAGCCTTGAAAAGGTTATTGTGGATATCAAGGACTATATCCGTAAAGCTCCCGCCGGAGATCAGTCCCTTATAAAGAGCTTTTATTTAAGCATTCTCACCGATATCAACGCCATAAGAAACGCCCTTCCCGACAACCAGAGGGAGGATCGTCCTACCGGTGTTTCCCTTAACAGCTTGTATCAAATGATCGAAGGCTGCGAAAATGTGGAGGATCTTAACGATGTATTAAAGGAGGCCGCACGAAAAGCAGCGGAAAATATCAGCCTTTATAATTACAAAAACATGCGTCTGCTCCTTAGGGATGCTGTGGACTATCTAAAGGCCAATTATGCCCGGCCTGTTACCCTTAATGAGGTGGCGGAGCATCTTTACATAAGCACCAGCTATTTAAGCCGGATGTTTAAAAAGGAGCTCAATATAAATTTTGTGGACTATCTCAATGAAATCCGCATTGAAAGGGCCAAGGAGCTTTTAAAGGATGCCCGGTATAAAACCTATGAGGCCGCCGGTGCGGTGGGCATCTCGGATCCTCATTATTTCTCAAAGCTCTTCAAGCGCTATGTGGGCCAAACCCCTACCGAGTACAGGGAGTCCGTCATTTAAAGCAGATTCTTTTTTTGTAGCCATATGCATAAGCAAATCCTGACTAAAAGCTCGTGGGTTCGATACCCCCGAGCTTTTGATTCCCCTGAAAGGGCCGGTATAGGAGCTTATCCAAAGAGTAGACATTTTTGTTGTTTATTTTTGACCTTATGGGTATGCCTAACCTGTCAATGAGAGTCACCATAAGACAAATCCATCCATTCTTATTATGTCTTTTAACCTTTATGCTTAATGCATAGACCTGATGCGGCTGCGGCTGTAGCCTGTCCCGGGTCTTAACAACAAAGCTTGTATAAAGGTGTGAGACAATGAAACGACGCTTTAGCAGTAACCTGCCCT
>JAFADM010000527.1 GCA_023424865.1 Bacillota bacterium
CGCTGCAGCCGGTAATACCAACAGGCTGAACATCAACGCGGTAGATAGAAAAAATTTGCTGATTGACTTTAAATGCATACCATTTTTCTCCTTCTTTTTGTATAATATTCTAGCACATCTTACCATACGTCACAATATGTCGAATGAGTTTATTGGATGCGGTGGGAACCTAAGCCTTACGCTGGATTAATGAGGTAGAATGTTTATTAGTGCTCCTTCTATAACATTGAAGATGCGAGCCTGCCTCAGATTTTCCTATTTTATTTATAAAAAAATCTTTGTCTGTTTCGCCATCAATGCCGACACCTTTTTATTTATAAAAAAATTTTTTTAAAATTTTGAAACACTTTGGCAAAAGCCTGGTCTTATAAACAGGAGGTGGGAAAGTGACGGACTTCGGTGAAATCTATAAAAAGCACTTTACCGATGTTTATAAATACGTGTTGTCCCTTAGTCAAAACGAGGCTTTGGCGGAAGAAGTCACTCAGGATACCTTCTTCAAGGCCATGCGGCATATGGATCAGTTTAAAGGCACCTGTAAATTGTACGTATGGCTTTGTCAGATTGCCAGGAACACCTATTTTACCTTTTATAAAAATCAAAAGCGAAACACTACGGGTATGGATGCGGATTTTTCAAAAGCGTCGGATTTGGAGGCGGATTACCTTGATAAGGAAGCCTTAAGCCGTCTTCATATCCTGCTTCATAACCTGGATGAACCCTACAAGGAGGTTTTCACCCTAAGGATTTTCGGGGAGCTGCCCTTTTCCCAGATAGGTGAGCTGTTCGGAAAGACCGACAGCTGGGCGAGGCTCGTTTTTTACAGGGCCAAAAAACAATTACAGGAGGCCATGAAATGAACGTATCTTGTGAAGTTATAAAGGACTTGCTGCCCCTGTATCACGACGGGGTGTGCAGTAATGACAGCAAAAGGCTGGTGGAGGAGCATCTTGCTGCCTGCGTCGATTGCAGATCGGAGCTCCAGGCTATGAGCGGAGCACTGTCCTTTGGAGATCCTGTTGCAGAAAACCTTAAGGAGGCAGAATCTGTTAAAAAGTTATCAAAGGAGTGGAAAAAAAATATGCTTAAATCACTGCTTTACGGTATTCTTCTTACTGCCGCCGCCGCACTTCTGTTTTACATCTTTTTCGATATAAAAATCATTTTTAGTGAGTAACGGAGGAATTCCCATGAAACAATACAGCCTGACGGCACAGCATATTCAAAAGAAGTACAATGGCAGTCCTGTTTTGAATGACGTTTCCATTAAAGTGGAAAGGGGAGCTATCTATGGCTTAATCGGAAAAAATGGCTCCGGAAAAACAACCCTGCTCCGTATTTTAACAGGCCTTATCCCGGTATATGAGGGAAGGGTATCCCTGGAGAAGCTTGATAACCGGGTACCACGGGTTGCGGCGGTTATCGACTCCCCTTCCCTGTTTCTTAATATGACCGCAATGGAAAATTTAAAGGCCCATAGTCTTTTGCTGGGCATCCAGGAGAATACCCAGCTGGAAGAAGTATTAAAAACAGTTGATCTTAACAGTACACAAAGCAAGCGGGTTAAGGACTTTTCCCTTGGAATGGTTCAAAGATTGAAGCTGGCTATGGCCTTATTGGCAGGCCCGGATATCCTGATTCTGGATGAGCCGCTAAACGGACTTGATCCGGATGGTATAAAAGAGCTGAGGGAGCTGCTGCTTCGGCTTAACAGGGATAAGGCCGTGACCATTCTTATTTCCAGTCATGTGCTGAGCGAGCTGGAGCAGGTCGCTTCCTGCTTTGGTATTTTGCATGACGGGGCTATTGTCAAGGAATTAACAGCAGAGGATGTTTGCCAACGGGGCAATTTAGAGGATTTATATCTGGAATATACCCAAAGGAGGAATTAATCATGGGAAGCGTTTGGAAAAGTGATCTATACAGGCTTGCAAAATTCAGGCTGTTCTATTGGGTCATGGGGACTTCTGTTTTTACAGGCCTCCTTTTAAACCTGATTATAAGAATGGATGTGCGTTTGGGCCTCTCCGTGTTTGGCTCACAGACCCTTATCAAAAGCGCCCGGGACATTATCCTTCTGGGTGCCAATTATCAGAAGCTCCTGGGCTTTTTATCCGCCGTTCTTATTTCCGTGTTTATCGGCCAGGAATACCTCTTTAAGACCTGGAAGCTCAAATGGCTGACGCAAAACAGCCGCACCGGGCTTTATTTGTCAAAGGCGCTTTTATCCTCTCTTGCAGCATCCGGCCTATTTCTTCTTTACGAAAGCCTTGTCTTTGCCTCTTCCGGTGAAAGCCTGTCCGTACTCTTAAAGGACTACGGCGCCCTTCTTATATCGGGAATAGCCATCTATGCCGCTTTTGGCTCGGTCATCTGCTTTATAGCCATGCTTATTAAAAACAGTACCGCTTCAACCATCGCATGCCTTTGTTATGTGTTTTTTTCGGAAACCCTTTTATCAGCCTTACAAACCGCCTTCCGCTTTTCAGAGACGACGACCGCCCTTTATTTGTCTTTGGAGAGGCATACCCTTTATGGAATGACTGCATCTGTGATTGCTAATCCCTCTTCCATGGCAGCTGCCCTTTCAACGGTCGTTAACTGTCTGATCATTCTAACGCTTTTAACAGGCGCAGGTTTACTCCTTTTTAGAAAATATGAGCTATAACACTGAATAAGTTACATTAGATTACAATAAAGTATAACAAAATACACCAGAACACAATACTCACCTTGTAATATCCTTCTGGATTTGTTATGATTCTATTACAAGGTTTTGAGGGCCGGGGGCTTTAAATCCCCGGCCTTTCAAAAACAAGTTCCATTCATTTCAGCCCCACACACAAAAGGAGGTTTTGTATGGAGGACAAATTTTATACTATCAATGAGGCAGCGCAGCGGCTTAGCCTCCATCATAAAACTGTCCGGAAGTTTATCTCCGAGGGCAGGCTGCATGCAACCCGTGCAGGGAAGCAGTGGCGAATAACCCATGCTGATTTAGCCGCATTTATGGCTAATCATTCAAATGAAGGGGAAAATGAGGTCCAGGGAGAAGACTTCAACACCCTTTCCGTTAAAGGTGAAAAGCTGCCCGAATCCCGGAAGCAGCGTATCCATGTTTCAACGGTCATTGAAATTGAGTCTGTGGACAAAGAGCAATCCATGCGTATAACCAACACACTCATTGCTTTAATGAACAGCAGAGATCCGGAAATTTACCATGCGACATTGCATGCTAAATATCAGGAGGAAGGCAACCGGCTGAAAATACTGCTCTGGGGGCCGCTAAAATTCACGGAAGAGATGCTGGATTATATTTCCAGGATTACGGACTAAGAAAGGAGAATACCTGATGGATATAAAAATCATTGAAAAAAATACCCTCCCCATTGCGGTTGTGCAAAGCGATCAGATTCTAATAACGGATGTTCAGTCGGCACTGGACCTCATCGCAACTGTAAGCTACGACTCCGGCAGCAATTGTATGGTTCTGCCCAAGGCTGCCCTGGCGGAAGACTTTTTTAAGCTGAGTACCCGCCTTGCCGGTGATATTCTTCAAAAATTCATTAATTATCAGATGAAGCTTGCGGTTGTGGGGGATTATTCCCATTATACCAGTAAGCCGCTGAAGGACTTTATTTATGAAAGCAATAACGGAAAGCATATATTTTTTGTTTCCTCAGTGGATGAAGCCCTGGAAAAGCTGGCTTCCGCAAGGTAAACAGTGACTTTATAGGACTTCGTTCCTTATTTTCCTTATGCTTCTGTTCATCAAGTGGCGAATGAGGTTCCTGTACAGCAGCTCGGCGATCTGCCCCAGCTTTTGGCGGTGCTCGGCAAAAAAGCTGTCGGCGCTATCAAAAATGCCCAAATCCCGTACAATTCCTTCTTTTTGAATATAGGTATCGTTTTGATCCCAATAAATAGCGGGGTTCTGAAAATTATCGGTTGCCACACCATAGCCGCAAAAGGAATCCCTGCAATTCCTGAACCGCTTTTGAAGCTTTGTTAAATAAGGGACATCAAGAATAAAGCCCTCCAGATTCATCCACCGGTTCTCAAAATACACCTCAACCCAGCTGTGAAGAATTTCCCTGGGTGACAGAAGGTAATAAAGTCCCTTCAACGCACCCTTTTGAAGCTTCTTGTCAATGGTAAAGCCATGGATGCGGCAGGGTATGCCCGCACCTCTTAACAAGGTCATAAAAAGCACGCCTTTGGTGTTGCACTGGCCATAACCGTCCTCCAGCACCCGGGAAGCAGGAATGCCATCCTCCTCGTTATAACCGAAAGCGATGTCATCCCTCACATAATTGTAGATGGAAAGGATTCTGTTTTTCTCATCTAAACCCTTCCACTTTTTCTTGTCAAACAGGCTTTGAATAACCGGATCCGTAAAATTAAGCAGTGGGGTTTCCTTAAGGTAATTTTTCATTGGTTCCGCCTCCTGCTATAACTGTACCTTGAAAGACTAATGGGAAACTTTCAAAAAAACGCTGTCTTTACTGATGTCCCTGGCTGACATTCCTAACCGGCTTTTGCTCACGGCCGCAAAATGGGACGGGCTGTCAAAACCGGCGGACAAGGCGGCCTCTGTAATGGTTTTTCCGCTAAACACAAGATAAACCGCTTTTTGAAGCTTGTGCATAAGCAGATACCCGCTTAAAGCCATGCCTGTATTTTCCTTAAAGAGATGGGAAAGGCGGCTTGGAGACAAATGCACCTGCTCTGCCAGCTTATCTATGCCATGCTCGTCGGAGCTGCATTTCCTGATTATCCTTATAACCTCTGTAACCCTGGGGTCGGTGATTACCGGTTCCTCATAGCTTACAGCCAGAAGCTTAAGCAAATGTCCGAGAAAGGGCGAGTAGCCTTTAGCATCGGTGATAGATTTGCAGCCGTCAAGCACATGGGCTGAGAGGGATTTAACCTCACGGGATGAAAGAAGGTAAAAGGGCTGTCCGTCCAGCTTTTTCTTAAAGGCTTGGGCCAGTTGGGAGGTATTGCATATCAATAACAGCAGCATTCGCTTTTTCTGGCCATCCAGGTGATGTTTCACATTGGAGTTGATGACAAGGCCCTCACAGTAAAAAGGCTCACCACCAACTGCTATTTGAAAAGGCGAATCCAGCGCAACGGAAACCTGAATAAAGGAATGGCGATGCAAGTCGGCGTTTATAGCGTCGGTAACCGTCATTAAATGATCCTCTGCGCCGTAAAGCAGCATCATGGGCTTCCCTCCTTACCGTTCATGCTCTTACCCTTCATGTTTTCTTGCATTATAACGGTAAGGGGGGCAAATTGTCCATCCCTTTGAAGCAGCGCCGCTTTACATGATTCCCGCCGCACTGAGGGCAGCCGCAAGGCCAATCATTCCAAGTCCCAGGCTTGGCATACATATACCCGGCAGATCGAAGAAATACTTGGGTGAGATTTTCCTGAGTGTAACGCCAATAAGAGTTAAACCCAAAGGGTTAAGTACAAGAAAGACATAAGGAATGTCTAAAACGCCTCTTAACGCAGCAATAATTATAATAACCGAGGGAACAACCGTTAAAAGCAGAAACATAACAATAAAGGGTATTTTTATTCCCTGAAAGATATCTTCAATAATTTCTTCTGCCGCCTGGGCCTGATTTTTTTCGTGGAGCTTTTTGTAGAGCATAGGAAAATAGCATACGGTAGCGTGAATGAAAAGCCCTCCCAGTGCGCCGATGGTACTGGAAAGCCAAAAAAGATTCGCCAGAAGAGGACCTGAACCCTGCAGCTGATTTTTCATTGCGTAAAGCCCCATATAATACATGGGAACACCGGCCGCCGCCAGGACAATGGATGCCGGAAAGCGCCAGTAAGCCATCTTCACCCAGTTGCTGTCCATAATACCGGATCTGCCTATTTTTTTGTTATCCGTTCCCTTTAAATCCAGCAATATATCCGCAGCCGCACACAAAAGGCCTCCTGCCAGGCCTATGAGCCCTAAAAGTATATCCATAGCAGCCTCATTCCTTTTTACGGATTAATTTGTAGCTTTTTCTTTATTTTTATAGTGCGCTTATCCTCCTGCCATGTCAAGAAATAATTAGATTAAGCTAACTTTTTTTCGTTAATTATGAGTATTATCCTCTTTTGGCTGTAATCCTTTATTCTTCTTTAAATATCCTTTTTGCATTTTTATTTTATTGCGGTAAACTCTATGTAAGAAGAATTTAGTCGGAGGTAGGCCCTTGGAAACATTTACCCAACTTTATGAAAGACTCATAAAAGCTTCATTATCAAAACGTTTGAACGAGGAAATCACCAATGGAGGAATCTCTCCCGATCCCCACCATCTGGAATGTCTTTTAAACCCCGGGAGCAAGCCTCCTATTATTCAAATCGGCGATTGCCTTTGCAGTCCGGAAGACAAGGTCTGTGAAAAGGAATGTCTCTTTTCAGCCATTCACCGGGAGGGCGAGGTGGTCACCGTTGAAAACGACCGGTGCAGCGGCTGTGCCCGCTGCCTTGATCTGTGCCGCAGCGGAGCCTTATCTGAAAGAAAGGAGCTCCTGCCTATTCTTGAGCTCTTAAATGCAGGCGAAAAGCCGGTTTATGCACTTATCGCCCCAGCCTTTAACGGCCAGTTCACAAGCCAGGTAACGGCAGGAAAGCTCCGCTCCGCGTTTAAAGCACTTGGCTTTACCGGTATGGTGGAAGTAGCCCTTTTTGCAGATATCCTGACACTTAAGGAGGCCCTTGAGTTTGACCGCACCATCCATGAGGACAAGGATTTTATGCTTACAAGCTGCTGCTGTCCCATATGGATTGCCATGATAAAAAAGGTCTATCACGACCTGGTTCCCCACATGCCCCCGGCGGT
>JAFADM010000529.1 GCA_023424865.1 Bacillota bacterium
TCGTTGCGGATTGGTGTAACGGTAGCACAACTGACTCTGGCTCAGTTTGTCAGGGTTCAAATCCTTGATCCGCAGCCAAAACAAGGTTTAAAGCCGGTTCTGATAAAGAACCGGCTTTAACTTTTGCCTGTATCCCACCTTTTTTCATCTCCCCAATGCTTTATTCGTTTACGGCACCGGCAGCTACGCCTTCGCAAACTAGTTCTGTTACTAAAACAGCATGGGCTTACCTTACGTTCATGACTGACACTTGATTTTATACGTAAGACAGGCTATTATGATTTCTATTGAAATAAGGAAACAGGTGGAAATAAAATGGAAAGTTTTAATCCTTTGCCCATTAAAAACATCGGAGATCCTTTTATTCTGAAGGCTCAAGGCCGCTATTACCTGTATGCCACCTCTGCCCCGGATGGTTTTATGGTGTGGCAGTCCAAGGATCTCTTAAGCTGGAGCGAACCGGAATACTGCTACAGAAAGTCGGAACGAAGCTTTGGCAGGGACTGCTTCTGGGCTCCTGAGGTCTACTTTTTAAATGATCAATACTATATGTATTACACGGCGCAGTGCAAGACAAGCCAGGAGGAAGATCTTCAAATCGGTGTGGCGGTGAGCGCAACCCCTGAAGGCCCCTTCGTGGATGTCTATGACAAGGAGCCTCTTTCCCATTTTGGATACGGCGTTCTGGACGGTCATGTGTTCTGTGACGATGATAATCAGCTTTACCTGTATTATTCACGGGCAGGCCAGAATAACTTTGTGGACGGTTATCGTGAAGCGGATATTTATGTTGTCAGGCTCAACGGGGACGGCATAACCGTCGAAGGAGAACCGGTACTGCTCATTCAGACAAGCCAGGAATGGGAAAGGGCCTCAAAGATGAACCAATTCTGGAATGAAGGGCCTTTTGTCGTTAAGCATGATGGAAAGTACCATATGATGTATTCGGCGAATTTCTTTGCTTCTAAATATTACGGCGTAGGCGGCGCAGTGAGCGAAAGTCCCATGGGACCCTACGAAAAATACCCCCACAACCCTATTCTTTCCTTTGTAGAGGGAAAAATTTCGGGGCCGGGACACAACAGTGTTGTTGAAGCACTGGACGGTAAAACCCTCTACTGTGTGTATCATGCCCATACAGATTATAATAAACCCAGCGAGAACCGGCAGGTTTATATTGATCCCCTGGTTTTTGAAAACGGTTATATTAAAATTCTGGGACCGACAAAGCGGTGATGAAAAACGGCATTCTAAAGGGGGCTGTCCCTGCCGTTTTAGTAATTAAGCAACCGGTTCTTTTTTTCAGGATTCCAGTCACATTTTTTTTCCGCTTTACAGGCGAAGCAGGGGCGCGATAGTTTGTCCGCGCGGTAAATAATTCCCCTCAGGGAAGCTTCTGTTTTCACTCTTGCATCCCTGTGACTTAAAATGGCCTGGGTGATAAGCTCAATTTCACTGTCATTAAAGCCCGTATCCTTAAGAATGATACGGCTTAAGGCTGCACCTACCACATGGTGCTCAAAGCCCTGGGTATACTGATTGATTTTGCCCACATCATGGAGTATTCCTGTTGCGTAAATGATTTCCTTTGAAATCCCCAGACCGTTTTCAAGATTAAGGATATAAGCGATACGGGCTGTATCCAGTAAATGAACCATCCCGTGACGGCAATACTTGCTGCTTTTCTCAAAGGCATCAATGCGTTTTAAGCTTGTAACAAATAAAGGGTGGTTAAGGATTCCCTCAAGCCTTTCTCCTGTTTCATGGATCTCCAGCGAAGGGCTGATTATTTTTGCATCCGCCTTTCCGGCTTTATTTGCGGCAATGGTCCTGGTTATTACGGGAGCTTGAGCTTCGTTGGTGCGTTTTTCAGCGGATATTTTTGTTCCTTTATCCACTGAGGCCGTGTTTTGTATATGGCCTGGGACTTTGGCCTCTTTGCTTTTTTCCTTAGCCCCGGAAGCTTCCTTGCCTTCTTTGTCTTCTTTTACTTCTTTTACTGTTTTGGCCTCTTTTTTCTTCTTCATTTCATTTCCTCCGCCCATGCCCGCTTTTATAAAACTTAACCATAGGCTCTGCTGCCGGGCCCCGTACCTGTATGCGCATGACAGATGGCAATAGCCAGAGCATCGGCGGCATCGTCAGGCTTTGGGATTTTATCCAGTGACAAAAGCACCTTTACCATTTGCTGCACCTGCTCCTTATTGGCTCTTCCATAGCCCACAACGGCCTGCTTAACCTGTAAGGGCGTGTATTCATAAACCGGAATACCTGCTTTGGCAGCAGACAATAGAGCAATGCCCCTTCCGTGGCCTACTTTAATGGCGGTTTTTACATTTGTGTTGAAAAACAGCTCCTCCACGGCCATGGCATCAGGCCTGAAGCGAGCGATAAGCTCCTCCAGCCCCTGGCTTATGGAAAGAAGTCTGTCGGGAAAAGCCTGCTGAGCCGGTGTATTAATGACACCGTTTTCGAGCATCTGGAATTTGTTCCCTTTATACGTTACAACCCCATAGCCGGTGATGGCAAAGCCGGGATCAATACCGATAATAATCACGTTTTTCAACCCTTTCTTAAGTAAATTAAACTGCCGGCCCATGGAAGCAGTATAAACTCTGGGACACTCCTTCCCATAAGTCGAAATGTTCACAAAGAGGGCTGTTTTTAAAGGCAGCAGGTGTGTTAAAATAGGCTTTAAAATGAAGATCATTGGCTTCTTATAATTGAGGGTATGCAGGTCAATTATGGGTTGCATAATTATACATAATACTGTATAATTATAATTATTAAAAGAAGTCAATGGAATCGAATCCTAAACCTAATTTATATTAACACAGAATGGAGTGTTTTGCATGAGCAAAGAAAAAATCGTTCTTGCCTATTCAGGCGGATTGGATACGTCCATTATTATTCCCTGGCTGAAAGAAAATTACGATGCCGAGGTTATCGCTATGGCTGCCGATGTGGGTCAGGGTGAAGAGCTTGCCCCCCTCAATGAAAAAGCCATAAAAACCGGAGCAAGCAAGCTTTATATTGAAGATCTTACTGAGGATTTCATCACCGATTACATTTATCCCACACTGAAGGCAGGCGCAGTGTATGAAGGCAAGTACCTCCTGGGTACCTCCTTTGCCCGTCCCATCATTGCCAAAAGGCTTGTGGAAATAGCCAGGAAGGAAGGCGCAACCGCTATTGCTCATGGCGCCACCGGAAAGGGCAACGATCAGGTTCGTTTTGAACTCACTGTGAAAGCCCTGGCTCCCGACCTCAAAATTATTGCACCCTGGAGAATTTGGGATATCCGTTCCAGAGAGGATGCCATCGATTACGCAACCGCAAGAAACATTCCCATTCCTGTAAGCAAGAAGGACAATTACAGCCGTGACAGGAACATCTGGCACTTGAGCCATGAAGGCTCGGAGCTGGAAAATCCCGCTCTGGAACCCCTGTATGACAGACTGCTCCAGCTTTCCGTTACCCCTGAAAAGGCGCCGGACAAGGCTACCTATGTGGAAATTACCTTTGAAAAGGGTATTCCTGTAAAGGTTAACGGCGAAGCCCTCCCCCCTGTTGAGCTTTTAAAAACCCTCAACAAACTGGGCGGTGAAAACGGCATCGGCATTATCGATATTGTTGAGAACCGGCTTGTGGGCATGAAGTCCAGAGGCGTCTATGAAACTCCCGGAGGAGCCATCCTTTATGCAGCTCACCAAGAGCTGGAAAACATCACTCTTGACAGGGATACCTCCCATTACAAGGCTATGATTGCCCTGAAATTCGCTGAGCTGGTGTATTACGGACAGTGGTTCACCCCCCTTCGCGAATCCCTCTCCGCTTTTGTGGATTCCACCCAGAAGTTTGTTACGGGTAATGTTAAGCTTAAGCTCTACAAGGGCAACATCCAGCCCGCAGGCGTCACCTCCGACTATACTCTGTTCAGCGAAGAGCTTTGCACCTTCGGTGAGGATGCGGTATACAACCAGAAGGACGCGGAAGGCTTTATCAATCTGTTCGGTCTGCCCTTGAAGGTTCAGGCCAATATGAAAAAGCTTAACAATATCTTGGATTAAGGACGGTTAGCTCATGAAGCTTTGGAGCGGCAGATTCAATAAGAATACGGACAGCCTTATGGATGATTTTAATTCGTCCATTCATTTCGACAGCCGGATGTACCGGCAGGATATTAAGGGAAGCGCGGCCCATGTCCGCATGCTGGGAAAGTGCGGAATCATCCCTGCCGATGAAGCGGAGCTTATCCGCACGACCCTTTTTGAAATACTTGAGGATATCGATAACGGCAAGGTCGAATTTGAGGTTTCCGCCGAGGACATCCATATGAACATCGAAACCCTGCTTATAAAAAGGCTGGGTGATGTAGGAAAGAAGCTCCATACGGGAAGAAGCCGCAATGATCAGGTGGCCCTGGATATCCGTATGTATCTAAGGGATGAGGCCAATGCCCTTCTTGGAATGCTAAAGGCACTTCAGGAGGTGCTTCTGGATCTTGCCGACAAGCACACGGAAACCGTCATGCCCGGCTATACCCATCTTCAGAAGGCTCAGCCCGTAACCTTTGCCCATCATGTGATGGCCTATTTTCAGATGTTCTCCAGGGATATGGAGCGGCTTTCCCAGGGATTAAAGCGAATGAATATTATGCCGCTTGGGTCCGGGGCTCTTGCGGGCACCACCTATCCTCTGGACAGGGAAAGCGTTGCGTTGGAGCTGGGCTTTGACGGTATAACGGACAACAGCCTGGACGGTGTCAGCGACAGGGATTTTGCCATTGAGCTGGCCTCCTCCCTCTC
>JAFADM010000537.1 GCA_023424865.1 Bacillota bacterium
AAAAAACCGTACATACGGTTCTGGATGCCGGAGCCAATGTCATTGTGGCAGGATCCGCCTTCTTTTCAAGCCCGGATCCTGCAAGCTTTGTAAGCGCACTTAAAGGGGGCCGCTGAACCATGGCAGAGCCCGTAAAGGCTGAAAAGACTGAAAGCAGCCCAAATACTGAAAGTAGAGTAAATACTAAAAAGACCGAAAATAACAGGAATGACATGGATAAAACAAAGGCCGAAAATAATAGAAATAGTGTGGATAAAGCAAAGGCCGAAAATAATGGGAATAGCGTGGATGAAACAAAGGCCGAAAATAACAAGAATAGCGTGGATATAGCAAAGGCCGAAAATAGTATGAATAGTGTGAATATTACAAAAGCCCAGGATACTTTAAGGGCTGTCATTATCGGGGGAGGTAATCCTCCTTCCGAAAAGCTTGTCCGTAAGCGCTGCGAAGGCGCGGATCTGATTGTTGCTGCTGACGGGGGCGCGGATGCCCTTTACCTGGCAGGCCTCTCCCCTCATATTCTTGTGGGGGATTTTGATTCCATCCGACCGGATACCTTCGCCTTTTTTAAGGCCTGGAATGTGGAATTTCATACTTTCCCCGTGGAAAAGGACTTTACCGATATGGAGCTGGCCATTCGCCTTTGTCTGGAAAAAGGGGCAAAGGAGGTGTGCCTTTTAGGTGCGGTGGGCACACGTCTGGATCATTCCCTTGCCAACGTGCTTATGCTGGGAATGCTTCTGGACAATGGGGTAAACGCATGGCTGGAGGACGAATACAACCGGGTTTACCTTACACGTACCGGCATGACATTGAAACGGGATAAAGGAGAAAACCGGAGAGTTTCCCTGGTTGCTGTTTCCGAAACGGTGGAAGGGTTAACAACAAGGGGGCTTTCATACCCCCTTTCAAATGCACTGCTTAAATTTGGCGTCAGCCTGGGTGTGAGTAATGAATTCGACGGGGATGCCGCCGAAATTACCTTTACCCATGGCCTTCTTCTTATAATGGAGTCCATAGAGCTCTCGGGAGATTAAAATCTTAAAAGACTTATCTCTGGAGAATAAGATCTGAAAAGATTAGTCACAAGAGATTAAAAATCAGTCCTCCAAAAGAGCTGTGTTTCTGGATTTCAGCTTGTTCTTCTTATTGGCAGGCCCCTGAGGCTCTTCGGGCTTGGAGCTGGAGTCGATCATGCGGCAGGTGCCGTGAAAAATAGCCCCTTCATCGGTGACGATGCTGGCCACCTCAATATCGCCGTAAAGCCTGGCCTGGGTTTGAAGGTGAAGAATACCCTTTGTAAGAATATTTCCTTTAATGCTTCCGCTGATATAAACATTTCCGCCATAAATATTTCCGGTGATTACCGCCGTGCTTTCCACATAAACGTCTCCGCCCGCCTTAATATCACCTTCCACCTTGCCCACAATCTTGACCGAGCCCTCGGACTCGATATTGCCGACAAAAGAGGTAAATTCGCCCAGGACTGTATCCAGTGCGGCAGGAGAGTTTTTCTTATTGTTGAACATTGATAGACCGCCTTTCCAAAGTAAAATATAAATAAAACCAACTGAATTCAAGGGTTAAAACTTAATAGGACCATGCTGAAATCAAGAACTTAATAGTGCATGGATTAGGGTTTTTCTATAAAATTCAGAGGCTGAATGGGTACATCATTAACTCGAACCTCAAAGTGTAAATGATTGCCTGTAGAAAGTCCTGTGTTTCCCATTAAGGCAATGGTCTGGCCTTTTTTTACCCATTCGCCCTCCTTGACCTTATAGCCGTTTAAATGGCCGTAGATGGTTTTATAGCCGTTGCCGTGGTCAATGATAACGCATTTGCCGTATCCGCCGTTCCAGCTCACGAGAGTCACCTTACCGTCAGCGGCAGCATAAATCGGCGCATTTTTGGTATTTCCAAGATCAACACCTTCATGGAGCAGCCTTACTTTTTTTATGGGGTGAAGGCGCATGCCGAAAGCGGAGTAAACAGTGGTGGAGTCGCAGGGCCAGAAGGTGGGAAGAGAAGCTAAATAGCTGGTCAGCTCCGTTTCCTTGGACGTAATAAGATTATCAAGCTGATCCTCTTCAATTTTCGCGTCCTGAAGTACATTAATAAGGTTCTTCAGATCCGAAACCCCTTCCTTAAAGGCGGTAGCTGTTTTTGTGGCTCCGGAACCCCGGCTGACGGACTTAATGGCTGTAAAGCTATCGTCGGCATAAGTGAGGACGAGCTTTTCGTATTCGGATTTATAGTTTTCTATGGCATCGTCGGTAATGCTTTTGGTATTGACAGCGGAGGTAACCAGCTCCGTGTTTTCTTTAAATTTGTTGGTCTGATCCGCAAGAAAGCTTTCCAATTGGAGCTTTTGCTCCATAATTGCGTTAATCTGCTGTTCATGCTCAATGGCCATGGCCTTGTTTTCCTTGGCAAGGGCAAGGGTATAGCCTGTAAGAGAAAGCAGCGCCATAAGCAAAATGGCAAGAGTGCAAAGTAAGGTTGTCCGATAGTTTTGGATTCTGAAAGTACGAATTCCGCCCTTGCGATGTGGAATATACATTAATGACAAATAATTCCTACGCCTTGGAGCAGAAATTTTTCCTGTCAGCTTTTTCATAATTTCCTCCCAAATATGAGGTTGCGAATAAGGAATAAACCGAGTACGGGTATTTTGCCGGGTAAGGGCAGCAAAGATGCGGCAAGATGTCGGCGGCCTTTAAAAAGGGCCCGTCCCATGGCAGAAAGCAATAAACAATATTTTACTTTTTTATTACACAACCTTTATTATTATAATACAAGTATATTGCAAATAGAAGACATTCCGGTGAATTACAGGCTACAAATTTGAGCGCCTCCCTGTAAAAGTCCTTGTAAAGGTTTATTTAACGGTTGTTTCATTGTTCATTTTCGGTGGTATTTATAAAAAGTATGCATAAAAGCGTGAAAAACTGCCCAGAACTTTCAGATTTATCTTAAAAATGAAGGTTGAGGGGTTGTTTTTTGAATAGGCTAATGCATACAGACTTACGCAAAGACTTCAACATGATCAAAGCAATGACCTACGCAACTGGGCTGGACCGTGATTTCATACTCATACTGATAAAGTAAATCTAGATTATATGAGAACCGTCGGTAAGACGATTCATCATATAATGAATCACCGGGGATGAGCTATGGCAAAGGACACAATCAGAAGCAGAATATATCTGGGTTTTGGCGTCATGGTAGCACTTTTAGTGGCAATACTCGGGGCCGCTGCCTATTTTGCCGGAAGCTATGTGCTGGAAGGCGCCCGGAATATTCAGTACGATTCATCTATCGCACGGCGCCTTGAGGCCGTGAGGATTCTTTCCGAGAAAAAGCAAA
>JAFADM010000551.1 GCA_023424865.1 Bacillota bacterium
GGGGGCTTTCCTCTGGGCTGGGGCAAACAGGACGGCAGCATATTAAAAAACTTATATCCGAAAGGCTGGCGTATGCTGGCCTAAGGCAGAGGAGAGGAAACGTAAATGCGCCTGGATAAATACTTAAAGGACCAGGGCCTGGGTGTAAGAAGCGAGCTTAAGGAAAAAATAAAAAAAGGCCGGGTTAAGGTAAATGGGGTAGTGTGCAAGGATCCTGGCTTTGCAATCTGTGAGGGTGAGGATGAGATCCATTTGGACGGAGCCCCCATCAGCTATAAAAAATACTTTTACTACATGCTGAACAAGCCCAAGGGTGTTATTACCGCCACCGAGGACAGAAAGCTTCCCACGGTACTGGACCTTTTATCAGAGCAGGTTCAGAGGCAGGAGGTATTTCCTGTGGGAAGGCTGGACAGGGATACGGAAGGACTTTTGCTGTTAACCAATAACGGGCAGTTCGCCCATAATCTGCTTGCACCGAAGAAGCATATACCCAAGTTGTATGAAGCCCATTTGGACAGCTATCCCGGAGAAGGGGCCATTGGTATTTTTAAAGAGGGCGTTGTGCTTGAGGATGGCTATATATCCCTTCCTGCCAAGCTTTCCTTTATTAGCACGGAGCCACCGGTTGCCCGGGTGGAAATTTATGAGGGCAAGTTTCATCAGGTCAAGCGGATGTTTAAGGCGGTGGGCGCCACGGTTATCGGGCTTAAAAGGCTTAGCATGGGCCAGGTGCCTTTGGATCCGGAGCTTTCGCCCGGAGCCTTTCGGGAGCTCACCGAGGAGGAAGTAAGCCTGCTTGGAGGGTAAGCGTGTGTGCAATGGGAAGAGAAATATAAAAACAAAGAGTATGTTAAAGTGTTAACAAGTTTAAGAAATGAGGCGACGAGGATTGGATAAGAAAACACTGCAAAAGCTTAACCTGCTTATTATGGGCCTGGCAGGCCGTTTTGAAGCCGACAGGGATTATTTCGCGGGGCTGGAGGGCAGCTTCAAGTCGGGAAATAAAAGCTTTCCCATTAAAGGGGTGCTTGAGAATACGGATCTTTTAATCACCTTTGAGGGAAGCACTCGCAGGGTTTCCTCAGAGGAGCTGGCAAAACTTTTGTGCGGCTACGGCGAGCGTTTTGACAGCGTGAAGCTGGAATATAAAACACGGGGTGAAACCCTTGTTGTCGAGGCCGACTCAAAGCAGGCCACCATGAAAACCACCCGGATGTCTGAGGAGCGGGAGCAGCTTTTTGAAGGCCACGGGGAAACAGGCGGCCTGTCTTCCAGAGAATACCGCATAAGGCCGGGAAAAGCCGACGCTCTTCTTAAGGAAATCGGCATTATGGCCGAAAACGGAAAAATTCGCAATGACCGTATTCGCAAGTACAATCAGATTGATTATTTTGTGGAGCTGTTGGAGCCCCTTGTCCGGGATTTGGCTTCTGATTTGGGAAAAGAAGGACGGCCTATGCGTATCGTGGATTGTGCCTGCGGCAAGTCCTATCTTTCCTTTGTGCTGAACTTTTACATTAAGGAAGTGATGAAGCTGAACTGCCGCTTTCTGGGTATCGACCTTTTAGAAGGGGTTATAAAGTCGGCCAGGAGTGTGAGTGAAAGGCTGGGCTACCGGAATATGCAATTTATTCACGGGGATATCCGAAGCCTCCTTTATGAGGAGGAAGGCGTTGGCGTAACCCATCCCGATTTGGTGGTAAGCCTTCATGCCTGCGATGTGGCCACCGATTTCGCCCTGGCCTACGGCCTCAGAAACCGGTCCAGATGCATCGTGGCAGTCCCCTGCTGCCAGAGCGAGCTTCTAAACCAGTACGACTACGAGCCCTTTAAGGACGTATTGAAGCAAGGTGTGCTGAAAGCACGAATGGCGGATGTTCTTACCGACGGCCTTCGTTGTATGGTTCTGGAGGCTTTTGGCTATACCGTATCGGCCATTGCCTATGTCTCTCCCCTTGATACCCCAAAAAATCTGCTTATCCGTGCCGTAAGGACAGGCGAGTTCAATAAGGCCAAATACCAGTCGGCAGTGAACCTGGCCAGGAGTCTCAATGCCTATCCGTCACTTTTAAAGGAAGCGGATAAAATCATTCCCTGACCTGTGGATAACTCCTGGAAATTTGGGAGTAAGCTGGGTATAAATAACCCTGAAAATGTGGATAAGCTGGGGAAGAGGGGGATAAGTTTCGCTAAATTTCGAAAAAACAGCCGTTTTGTGAATAAGTATTGTGGATAACCCGTTAAAAACATTGGGGAAGTCTGTGGATAACTTTGGGATAACAGGGTGGAAACCTGTTGAAAAAGCGTGAATAAAAAAAGAGGGTGTTAATAATGACGGAAACGCGTTTATCCGTGCGATTTGCGGAAACCGACCTGATGGGAATTGTCCATCATTCAAATTATCCCGTCTGGTTTGAAATGGGGCGGACGGATTATTTTAAAAAAGCGGGATTATCGGTGGGAGATATTGTTAAGGCCGGGGTACAATTGCCCTTAACCCATCTGGAGTGCCGGTTTTTTTACCCCGCCTTGTACGACGACGTACTTATTGTTCGAACCCGGCTCAGTAAGCTTACCTGCGCAAGAATGGAATTTACCTATGAGGTGGTAAAGGAAGACGGCGGGCTGCTTCTTGCAACCGGGGCAAGCGGCCATGCCTGGACGGATTCAGGCTTGAAGCCCATTAATGCCATAAAGCGCTTTCCTCAAATTTTCGGCGGCTTAAAGGCGCTTCAAAGCGAAGAAGGATGACAAGCCTTCAGACTGGTGTTAGAAGGTGTTGCTTTACCGGGCAGATAAAGAGGCTTATAATGTTTGAGTAATAACGGTGCCGGACAGCCAAAAGAGGCCGGGGTGATAGACTGTTATCATACCCGGTTTAACTTTTTCTACTGAATGAGAGCAGTAAAAGGCGGATATTACGGACAGTTTGGAACAGGATGGATTTGAATTAATGGATCAGTTTTTTATCGTCGCCAATCAATTAGGGCAGTTTTTCATTATGCTTTTAATCGGTTACATATCTGCAAGAACAAGGGTTGTGGATGAAGGGTTTCTGACAGGTCTTTCAAAACTCATTATGCGGGTGATACTGCCTATCCTTATTTTTTCAAATACGGTGAGCGGTGCCACCCGGGAGAGCTTGCTTCAAAGCCTTCCGGTGTTCTTTCTGGCCATTGGAATGTATGCGGGATTATTGGCCCTCTTTAAGGTGCTTGCAGGCATCCTGGGCTTAAAGGGAGAAATGAATAAGGTCTTCCGGGCCTTAATGATATTCGGCAATGTGGGCTTCATCGGCATTCCCATCATATCGGCCATGTTCCCTGAAAAAGGCATGATCTACATTGCTTTAATAACCATAGTGGATCAGTCCGTTCTTTGGATATACGGCGTCCGTCTGACCACGCCTGAAAGCCAACAAATGAAAATTAATTTTAAAAATTTCATCAACCCCGCCCTGTGCGCGGTTGCCCTGGCCGTTGCAACCCTACTGGCGGGGATTAAACTCCCGGAAGTAATCCTTCCTTCCTTAAGTACGGTGGGAAAGTCGGCTACCCCTTTATCCCTTATTTATCTGGGAGGGCTGTTCCATTTCTGCAATTGGAAGATTGTTTTAAAAGTGAAGCAGACCTATGTTGGCCTTCTTTTTAAAATGGTGCTGTTTCCCATAGCCTTTTATTACCTGGCATCCTTAACCGGTGCGGACAAGGCCATGATAGGAACGCTGACTGTTCTTTCCGCTTTGCCTACCATGACCACCGTCGCCATGTTTGCAAAATCCAAAGATAACGAGGGAGAGTATGCCATCGGTATGGTTTTGGTGTCCACCGCCCTGTGCCTTATTACTCTCCCTCTTGTGTCCTTTATTGTTTTTCGTACATAAGCCTCTGAACGCTGCCTTAAGCGGGGGGCTTCAGCTTTAATATTCTGTCTTAACGAAATTTTCCAGAGCGTTTAGTGCCCGTTCCACCTTTTCTGTTTCAATGCAATAAGCCATTCGGAAATAGCCGGGACAGCCAAAGCTGTCTCCGGGAACAAGGATTAAATCATAATTAAGGGCTTTCCGGCAGAAGGTTCCGGCATCCTCCTCAAGGGCTTTGGGGAAGATGTAAAAGGTCCCGCCGGGACGTACGACAGAGAAGCCCAGATCCACAAGCTTGTCATAAATAAGAGTCATATTTCTTTCATAGACGGACATATCGGAAGTCAGGTTTATAACTTCGCTTACCGCAAGCTGTATAATGGATGCAGGGCAGTTGTGGCCGGTGGTTCTTGAAATTTGGCCGCACAGGAGAGGAATTTTGTCTGCCTCCCTGCATTTGGGATTGACAGCCAGATAGCCGATGCGTTCACCGGGCAGGGACAGGGATTTGGAAAAGGAATAGCAGGAGAGGGTGTTTTCAAAGAAGGTAGAGACATAGGGCGCCGTCTTGCCGTCAAAAACGATTTCACGGTAAGGCTCATCGGATATCAGAAAAATATCATGACCATAGATCTCCTGCTTTGCCCTTAGAATGTCCGACAGCTTTCTTAAGGTTTCCTCGGAGTAAGCTATGCCGGAAGGATTGTTGGGGGTGTTGATAAGAACTGCCGCCGTTTTCGTTGAAAGAAGCTTCTCAAAGGCCTCAAAATCAATCTGAAAATCCTTGGGGCTTGCAGGCACCACCACAAGCTTTGCTCCCGTAAAATTCACATAGGGCCTGTATTCCGGAAAAAAGGGAGCGAAGGTAATAATTTCATCTCCTTCTCCCGCTACACAGCGAATGGCGTGGGCCAGAGCCCCTGCGGCCCCGCTGGCCGGGAAGATATGTTCCGGCTTGTAATCCATTCCAAAACGCGCATTGAGAGATTGGGCCACCGCCTTTTTATAATGGTTGTTGCCCAGGGTGGGGCTGTAGCCGTGAAGGCTTCGTGCATCCTCCCCTGAGAGCAGCTTTGCCATCACTCGGTTGAATTCAGGGGGCGGGGGAACGGAAGGGTTTCCAAGGCTGAAATCAAATACGTTTTCATAGCCTATTTCAGCCCCCCTTCGGGCGGCAAATTCCGCAAACTCGCGAATAACGGATTTAGTATTCAGCATCTCCTTATAAACTGGGGATATCATAGTTGTGTTCTCCTTCCTGAGTTTGGTAGGCTAGGGCAGGTTGACAATGTTCAGGGGTGTTTCGTTATTTATGATTCTTTCCACATTGCTCCACACAAAGGTGTGGGCACGTTTGAAAAAGCTTGTTGTAATGCCTCCGATATGGGGAGAGAAGGTAATATGCTCACTGTATTTCTCCGGCAGGTTTAAAAGGAGGTTGTCACGGGTGGTAGGTTCGGGATGTACCGTGTCCAGGCCTGCCCCGCGGAGCTTTTCGGAGACTATGGCATCATAGAGTGCCTGGTTATTCACAAGATCGCCTCTTGCCGTATTTATCAGGTAAGCCTTGTCCTTCATTTTTGCAATAAAGGCAGCGTCAACCATCCCTGCGGTCGCATCCGTTACCGGGCAATGAAGGCTGATGATATCACAGGTTCCCAACAGATCGTCCAGCTCAAGATAGGATACGCCATAGGCTTTTTCCGTTTCCTCCGGCTTTTGGTTTCTGGAATAATAGTACAGGTCACATTCAAAAGGAGCCAGCCGCCGGGCGGAAGCCTTGGCGATATCACCAAAACCGATGAGGCCTATTTTGCAGTCCCCAAGCTCCGTGATGCCTTCGTACATGAGCCGCTCCTTCATCTGTATCTGGTGGCCCTCTCTCTCGGTGCGATCGCCTGTTATGGTGCTTCTAAGTACGGCAAGCATAAGAAGTACGGTCTGTTCGGCAACGGCCTGGGCGTTGGCACCTTTGCAGTTGCACACGTCAATGTTCTTTTTCCGGGCAGCCTTAAGGTCTATGCCGTTAAAGCCCACACCCTCGGACTGAATTAACCGAAGTTTTGGCAGGGCCTCAATAAGATTACCGGGGAGGGAAGCCATGGGATCTATGATGATAGCCCGGGCATCCGACGCTTTTGAAAGCACAGACTCCTGTTCATAGCTTCTGGGAAAGTAAAGGATCTGAACCTCAGAGAGAAAAGCCTTGTCCGGCAGGTATTTTTGAAAACGATCCGGATTTCCGATAACGATAATTTTCATAAGCCGACCTCTTTTCATTTTCTATACTAAACGGTATTTGCAATTCGTTTATAAGTGGATTTGGCAGGGTTTTGCTAAAAACATTGCACATGTCTGTTTAAAAGCTGTTTAATTTATTTTACTAACAGGGTTGAAAGGTGTACAGAGACAGTTTATACTACGTGTATGAAGTTTTCTCATAGTTTGTTTGTTAATTTCTTTCATAATCGAGGCTGTTATGGATGTTAAGAAAATTCAAATCCTTTTGGACACACTCAAAGCGGGAAGCTTTTTAAAAGCTGCCGAAAGCCTGGGCTACACCCCTTCGGGCCTGACTCACATGATGGACAGCCTGGAGAGGGATTTGGGCATTACCGTACTCAACCGGGGTCGCTTTGGAATCAGTCTGACTCCTGAGGGGAACAAGCTTTTGCCTCTTTTTAAGGAGCTTGCGGAGGCTGAACAGAAAATAAGAAACGAAGTTCGGAAAATGAACAGCCAGAAGCAGGAGGTCATACGTATCGGCGCTTATGCCAGCATAGCCCGCAATTGGCTTCCGGCCTTAATTAACGGCTTTTATGAGATAAACCCCGCAGCAAGCATTGAAACGACTGTATCCGGAATTGAAGAGCTTTATGAGGCAATGAAAAAGCGAGAGGTGGACATTATTTTTGTTTGCAGCTGGGCCAAGTATGTACATGAGTATATGCCCCTGGCGAAGGATCATTACCGTGCCGTTCTGCCGCTTCATTACGAGAGCGCAAGCGAAGAGATCTTCGATCTT
This sequence comes from Bacillota bacterium, assembly GCA_023424865.1. The sequence goes on from JAFADM010000551.1 coordinate 6,891, forward strand.
AAGGAGTTTGAGCAGGCACCTTTTATAATGCCTTCCTTCGGGAAGGATATTGATGTACAGAAGGTGCTGGATGAAAATGGTATTTCCATTAAAAAGCTGGCGGCTTCAGCTGATGACCCGGTTGTTTTGAGTATGGTTTCAGGAGGGCTTGGCATCAGTATGCTTTCAGATTTGGTGCTTAAGGGCTCCCATGAGAAGGTCAAGGTTCTGCCCATCCGTCAAAAGGCCTCCCGTGTACTGGGGATAGCGGTCCGTTCCCTGCAGAACCTCACGCCTCTTGAAAAGGAATTTATACAGTTTACGAAGAAGGCAGGATTGGGTGAAGCCCGGCGCGAAACCGGCAAATAGACCGATTAAGCAAAGATAATTTTTTATAGAGACGCTATTGACAACCTTTTAGGGGCCGGGTATAATAAATTACGCGGCTTGGGAAAACCCTGGAACACAGGGTGAGAAAAAGCCATACAATAGAACAGATATTATTTGCGGGTGTAGTTCAATGGTAGAACTCCAGCCTTCCAAGCTGGTCGTGAGGGTTCGATTCCCTTCACCCGCTCCAGAAAAAACACATAGCTTTCCGCTAAGGAAAGCTATGTGTTTTTTTGCGCCTAAACATATGGCGTACTATTGGAATTGAAGTTAGTATTTAGTATAGGTATAGTATAATAGTATCCTGAATTTACAGGAAACAGGTAATTGGATTATTCCGATAACGAATGGTATATCCAAAATGCAACAAGCAAAAGGATGATTCATTTAAATATTGACTTTAACGTCGCGTCAACTTGTATACTTTAAAATGAAGGGAGTACAGTCATGGAGTTGCAATCAATAAGTCAAGTTGCTAAGCAATTTAATATTTCAACCAGAACACTTCGTTATTATGAAGAAATTGGGTTGATACAGGCAGCAAAAAAGGATGATTCTTCATATAGGATGTACGATGCAGAAACCCAATTACGCTT
>JAFADM010000553.1 GCA_023424865.1 Bacillota bacterium
CGCTTGTAGGTTGCAAAGCGGCGGGCAAAGCCGATGGTAAAGGCCTGGGGATCCAAAAGGGTATCCAGGGCATTAACCTCGGTAAGTGAAACGCTGTTGGACAGGTACTGCTTTTTGAGCCTGTCGCTTAAAAAGCGAATCATTTTTGCCTTCAGCACATTGTGGGCCTTCCACATCTCTTCATCGGGAATGGCATCCACTCCGGACCAGGCCTCATCATCATACAGGCGCTGCTTCCAGTCGCTTGCCAGGTACTTGTCGAACATGTATTTGAAATTTGGCGCCAACCATGTCATGGTATGTATGCCATTGGTGATGTGGGTGATGGGAATTTCGTCCTCGGGCAGATCCGCCCAGACGGACTGGAACATGTTTCTTGAAACGGCTCCGTGAAGCTTGCTGACGCCGTTTTTCCTTCCGGACATGGTCATGGCCAGTACTGTCATATTGAAATTGTAGGGATCGCCGGGTTTGATGCCCAGGCTTAAAAATTCATGACGCTGCAGGCCTAACTGGCCCCAGAAATGTCCAAAATAGCGATCAATCATATCAAGGGGGAAAACATCGTTGCCTGCAGGCACAGGGGTATGGGTCGTGAAGGCACAGGAGGAATAAACCAGCTCCTTGGCTGTTTTAAAGGGAAGGTTCTTCTCCTGGACCAGGTTGCGGGAAAGCTCCAGGCCAAGAAATGCCGAGTGGCCTTCATTCATATGGTAAACCGTTGCTTTGATGCCCAGTGCGCTCAGGGTACGAATGCCGCCGATGCCCAGAATGATTTCCTGCTGAATGCGGGTTTCCCTGTCACCGCCGTACAGCTTCTCGGTGAGGGTGCGATCATACTGGTTGTTTTCGGGTACGTCCGTGTCCATTAAATAGAGCTTGATGCGGCCCACATCAATGCGCCATATTCTTGCGTATACGGTTCTGCCGGCAAGCTCTACGGATATTTTGAGCGCCTTTCCGGAAGAATCGAACACAGGTGTTACCGGAAGCTGTGAGTAATTAAGAGTAGTAAACCGGGTTTCCTGCCAGCCGTCCCCGTTGATGTGCTGATCAAAATAGCCCTGCCTGTAAAAAAGTCCGATGGCCGTAAAGGGAAGGCCAAGGTCGCTTGCAGCCTTGCAGTGATCTCCCGAAAGAACGCCAAGGCCGCCGGAGTATACGGGAAGCACCTCGTGCAGGCCGTATTCCGCTGAGAAATAGACAATGTTTTCATCCTTGAGCTCAGGGTAATTGTGATTGAACCAGGTGTCCGAATCATTAATATAATGGGTGAAATCCGCCAGCACATTTTCGTACCGGGTCATAAATTCGGGATCGTTAAGCTTTTCCTCCAGCTTTTTAACGCTGACCTCCTGAAGAAAGCGCACCGGATTTCGATTAAGCTTTTCCCAAAGAGCCAGATCGATCTCACGGTAGAGGTCGATGGCTTCATTGTTCCAGGACCACCATAGGTTTTTGGCTAAATCCTGGAGGCCTGTTAATTTATCGGGAAGAGCTGTAGTCACTTTAATTTTTCCAAGTTTATACATACGAAAAACCTCCGTTATGCGTTTTATAGAATTATATATACCCATTCCGGGTGTTTTAATAATACTAAGCGGGCTCAAAAATAGCAATTCATGAATGTACACAGGCAAAGCAAGGATTCATGCGTTATTCTATCTGTTTTCAACAAAATTTTTCCCCGGAAAGGGGGACGAAATGCATGGTTGTCAAGTGAACGAATTTATTATAATATATTTACAATAATAAGTTATGTTACACAAATGATTGGAAATATACTGGAAAGGATAATAAATTATGGCATCTCAATATATATTAACCCTCACAGACGCAAACTTCGACGAACAGGTTATACAAAATCCCGGACCCATTCTCGTGGATTTCTGGGCCAGCTGGTGCGGCCCTTGTAAGGCTATTGCACCGGATCTGGAGGCTCTGTCTGAAGAATTCAACGGCCGTTTCCGCATCGGCAAGGTCAATGTGGATGAAAACAGCCAGCTGGTGGAGCGTTTTACAATCCGAAATATCCCCACCCTTTACGTTTTTAAAAATGGAGAGCAGGTTGAAAAGGTGGTAGGAGCAAGGTCCCGGAAGGAATTAAAGGAAATTATAGAAAAATTCGCCGACTGATTCCAGTTAAGGAGAGTATATTATGGCAGGAGAAAAGAAATTCGGCTCAACCCCGTTTGGGTTTAGTAAATCGGATGTTAATGCCTACATCGAAAAAATCATTCATGAGTTTGATCAGCGCTTAAAGGAGAAGGATGACGAAATCTCCAATTTGAAGCTGCAAATTCGCGAAATGAAGGCCCGGTTTGATTCTACCGGAGCTGAAAATCTTAATCTTGCCCGTGAAAAGGAAAGAATAGCCAGTGCCCTTATTCAGGCACAGGAAAAGGCTGATGCCATTCTTGAGGACACAAAAACCCGTGCCGCTCAGGAAAAAATGCGGTTGGACAGAGCTCTGGAAGACGAGCGGGAAGTCATAATCGATTTAAAAAGAGAAGTAAAGAATATGAAGACCATGGTGGCGGATGTGCTGTCAAAATTCCAGGGTGCACTGGATGAGGCAGCGGCTCATATCGAGCAGAAGGAAAATGATTATACAGATTCCTGGCAAACGCCTGATTCCAATTGACAATTTAAGTGTAGGGCGTTTTGCGTACGGAAGTATCGCAGGGCGCGGACACGAAATACCATACAGAAAGTATAAACCCTGCTCGGGGAATGTTAAATCGGCATCCTATCTGTTTTAACAATTACCCGAATCGCAGGGTTTTTCTATTCTGATAACCTGAGTAGCCACTGCGCAAGGCGTGTAATAAATCGTTTAGCATTCGAACCTGATAAAAGCTGGAGAGTCAGGCACTCTGCACTTTTTATAGAAAACAGTGATTATTGGAAAGGGGAATTGTCATGCAGCGTGAAATTCTTGAGATTCTTAAAAAGAATAGCCGTACCTCGGATGAGGAAATTGCAGTTATGATTGGCAGCGACGCGGAAACGGTGAAGAAAATTATCGGTGAAATGGAGGCCCAGGGAATCATTATTGGCTACGGCGCCCTTATTGATTGGGAGAAAACCGAGCATGAAGCGGTAACCGCCTACATCGAGGTTAAAGTAACCCCTCAAAGGGGACAGGGCTTCGACAAGGTGGCGGAACGTATTTACCAATATCCCCAGGTAAGTGCATGCAGCCTGATGTCCGGGGGGTATGATCTTTCCGTGATGGTAGAGGGAAGGACCATGAAGGAGGTTGCTTTATTCGTCGCCGAGAAGCTGGCGCCCATTGAATCGGTATTAAGCACCGCAACCCACTTCGTTTTAAAGAAATACAAGGATAACGGCATTATCTTTGTACAAACGAAAAAGGATGACAGAGAGGCAGTGATTTTATGACCATCCGCCGGCTGATAAAGCCCAATATCCTGGCAACGCCTCCTTCGGGTATACGAAAATACTTTGATCTCATCAATGAAATGAAGGATGCCATTTCCCTTGGCATTGGCGAACCCGACTTTGAGACTCCCTGGAACATACGGGAGGAAGGCATTTACTCTCTGGAAAAGGGAAGGACCTTTTACAGCTCAAACGCCGGTTTTGTGGAGCTGCGGCAGGAAATTGCAGCCTATATGCAAAGGCGCTTTAAGCTTGATTACCGTCCGGAGGATCAGATCCTTGTTACCGTTGGCGGAAGCGAGGCCATTGACATTGCCTTGAGAACCTTTGCGGGGCCGGGGGACGAGGTTATTATTCCGGAGCCCTGTTTTGTGGCCTACAAGGGCTGTGTCATGTTCTGCGGGGCTACCCCGGTGCCTCTTGAGCTTAAGGCCGAAAACGGCTTTAAGCTGACGGCAGAGCAGCTTAAGGCCCATATAACCGACAAAACAAGGGCCGTTATTATAGGTTATCCCAATAATCCCACGGGAGCCACCATGACCCGGGAGGATTATAAGGAGCTGGTAGAGGTCCTTAAGGATCGGGATATTGTGGTGCTTTCCGACGAGCTCTATGCCGAGCTGACTTATGAAGGGGAGCATGCTTCCATTGCTCAATTCCCTGAAATGAAGGATAAAACCATTCTCATTAATGGGTTTTCAAAGGCCTTTGCCATGACCGGCTGGCGTATTGGTTTTTTATGCGCCCATCCCGAAGCCGTGGAGCAGATGAAAAAAATTCATCAGTATGCCATTATGTGCAGCCCGACTGCGGCCCAATATGCGGCCATTGAGGCCTTGCGCAACGGCGAGCCCGAAGTGATGCATATGCGTCAGGAGTATAACCGGAGAAGACGGGTGATGGTGGACGGGTTTAAAAAAGCAGGACTGGCATGTTATGAGCCCAAGGGTGCTTTCTATGTTTTTCCGGATATCCGATCTACAGGGCTTAACTCCGACACCTTCTGTGAAAGGCTTTTAAAGGAGGAAAAAGTGCTTATGGTTCCGGGAAGCGCCTTTGGTGCCTGCGGTGAAGGCTTTGCCCGCGCAACCTATGCTACCTCCATTGAAAATATACGCAAGGCGCTGGAGCGGATCGGTTCCTTTGTAAAAAAGGTGAAAGAAGAGACGTAATTGCAAGAAAATGCAAGAAAGAAGGAGGGCGGCTGCATTACTGCAGCTGCCCTCCTTTTATGTATTTCGCGTTCTGTAATCTCATCTTTACGAGGATGAGATCATCAAGATCTCTGCTGAAGCTCAAAATGACGTCCGGGCTGCATTTGGAGGCAATGGCTCTGTAGAGTTTGTTTCTTGCCCTTTCAAGGTTTTTCATTGGTATTTCCCCCCTAACACAAGTAAAAACGACATGTTATTTGAGATGAAATGATATTAACACAAAATAAGCTAAAAGTCAACAAAAGCCGCATCAAAGCTAGCTTTGCGACATTTTTCGCCAAGAAGATTCATACAGTTTCAAAATTAGTGTCAAGGGCAGGAACGAATGTCGAATTATGATAAAGAGAAGGAGAAAAAGAGGGCTTTATGAAGCGACTTGCCAGTTCAATTTTGTTGATGTATTATTATATTATTATCAGGTGATATTACTAAGCCTGAATCGGCGTATGCAGAGGCATTTTCCGCAAAAAGACAGGCACAGGTCAAAGGTACGGTCGGATACTGTGGGCAAACTTCCGTCAAAAGAACAAGCTCTGCAGGTAAATGACTGTCCGGCTTGCATTCGCCGGCTTAGGCAGAATGAATTTTTACTGGGAGGTTAGTCAATGGGAGAACTGTTGAAAAACAAAAACATACTGATTATGGGAGTACGCAATAAATGGAGCATCGCCTGGGGTATCGCCGAGGCGGCCTATGAACAGGGTGCGAACCTTATTTTTACCTACCAGGGGGACAGGGAGAAGGAGTCCCTTTTAAAGCTGTCGGATAAGATGGACAACATCAAGGTTTATCCCTGCGATGTAACAAAGGATGAGGAGATGGAAGCCCTTTTTGAGGGAATAAAAAAGGACAGCGGAATTCTTCACGGCCTGGTTCACGCCATCGCCTACGCTCCTACGGAGGACTTGCAGGGGCCTTTTATAAATACATCCAGAGAGGGCTTCATGCTCTCCATGAATGTAAGCGTATATTCCTTCCTTGCAATTGCAAAATATGCTACCCCGCTGATGACCGAGGGAGGAAGCCTTCTGACGCTTACCTACAGAGGCGCTGTTAAGGCAGTTCCCGGCTATAATCTCATGGGCGTGGCCAAAGCCGCCCTTGAAGCCGAAGTGCGCTACATGGCCTGGGAGTTGGGTGATAAAGGGATCCGTGTTAACGGCATTTCCGCAGGTCCCATAAAAACCATGTCTGCCAAGGGTGTTAAGAATTTCACGGACATTCTGGGCGTTATGGAAGAGAGAACGCCTCTTCGCAGAAATATTAATCTGGCTGATTTGGGCGGCTCAGCCGTGTTTCTTTTAAGCGGCCTGTCCTCAGGTACCACTGGAGAAATTCTGTATGTGGATGCCGGCTATAATATTATGGGTATATAAAAACGCGGGTTTCATGAACTGAAAAAGGCCGGATCATTCAAAAAGAGTGATTCGGCCTTTTATAATACCGGGAACTTTCTGGCGCTGACTAAGGTGCTTTAAGCCATACCGGTTCATCATTCACATAACTCAGGGTATAAAGAGGGGTTCCGTTGGCGGCAAAGGCTGTTCCAATAAGCTCCTCAGGCTTAATCATTCCCTCCCAGTAAGCCGAACCGTCCCAATTGTCCGATTCGTCCCATACAAAGGAAACCATGCCCTCCTGTACGTTTTTTTGCTGGAGCTTGTCTTTTCGCCCCAGCTCAACCACAGCCACATTCTCGTCATTTACCCTAACCGTATAAACCATATATAAATAGATTTCCGGGTCGTCGGAGCCGAGATTTTTCTGTGTCAGAAGCTGAAGAGGTGCATCCTGAGGGATGTGGTAATCAGGAAAGACGTATTGATACTTCCAGAATGGAAAGCTGTAAGTGACATAGATTTCGCGGTAGAGCCCCCTTTCGTTTATAAGATAAAGCTCCTTGTCATCGGCTATTTTAATATCCGCCAGAAGGCTCTGGCCTTTTTGCAGGATGTTGGACGCATAAGCGGCGTTCAGCGGGGTCAGCCTGAAGCCCTCGCTATACATGAGGGAGGTCCAGATCAGGGCGGAGATAAAAACCGCCGCTGCAAAACGCCAGTACCACTTCGTTTTACGTATGCGCTTTGCCAGTGTAAGGTATTCCCTGCTGCTGTTCTGTATAGGCTCCGGCTCACCTGCCCTAACTGGAAGCTTTTTTTGTATGCCCTGGAGAAAGGTGGGGCAGGTACTGCACTCTTTAAGATGCTCTTCCACCATTTTTACCGAGGCGTCGCTGGCAACCCCGTCCTGATAAAGTGGAAGCAGATCCTGCACAATCTCACAATTATATTTCATAGCCGTAGTCCTCCCGTAATATTTTTTGCAGCTTTTGTCGTCCGCGCATATAGATAACCTTTACCGAGCTTTCGCCGATATGAAGAAGCTCAGCTGTTTGACTGTGAGGCATGTCTGAAAAAATCCGGTAGATCATGACATCACGGGTTTTCTCATCCATTGCGCGAATAATTTCAAGGCTCAAGGTCAGAAGCTCCTTTTCACCGAGCCGTCCTTCTAGATCCAGGGATAACACCTCCGAAGCAGCCATTTTCTCATCCAGGGGGATGGAACGGTACCTCTTTTTCGTACGCATTGCGTTAAAGTACTGATTTTTTGCAATTTGGCATAACCAGCTCTTTATGGTGCAATCCCCCTTGAAGCGATGGAAGGAAAGGATGGCCTGATAAAAGGTTTCCTGCACTAATTCATCGGCCAGATCTCTTTCGTATCCGGTCAATCGAAGAAGAAAAAACCGGATGTCGTCGTTATATTCCCGGTAGAGTTTTTCAAACAGCTCCATGCTTCACCCCTTTTCGTGTCTGATCTATTAGTAACAAAAATACCTCAAAGGTTACAAGAGCTGAATTTTTATTTCACATTTTAATTCTTGGTTCAGTGCTTCTTTACTAGATTTTGAAGATACAAGGGGTATTATTTTGTTACAATTTGTTCATAATCTGTTCATGAATATCCTTCATAATTTTACATGTATTCTTGATTTCACTATAGAAGCCCGCGTATCAGCATGAGTATGCGTTTTATTAAAAACCACGGATTTCTTTGTTAAAGGACACTGTATAAATGTTCTTTTAAAGAGGGGATCCGATGATTTTCGAGTTTCTCTGGTGAAATTAGTCCTGCGTATTTAAGCTCAGGGAGCATAGCCCCCGTTTAAAGGAGGAACAGCATGATAGAGATTCAGAACCTTACCAAGCAATACGGTAAAATAAAGGCTGTAGACGACATTAGCTTTACCGTAGAAAAAGGCGAGATCCTGGGTTTTCTGGGGCCGAACGGCGCCGGAAAATCGACGACCATGAACATTCTTACTGGCTTTATATCATCGACAGAGGGCACTGTTAAGGTAGCAGGCTTTGACGTTCTGGAAAATCCGGTGGAAGTAAAAAAACACATCGGTTATCTGCCGGAACAACCCCCGCTGTATTTTGATATGACTGTTCAGGAATTTCTTGATTTTTGCGCCGATTTAAAAGGTGTTTCAAAGAAGGAATGGAAGAGTCAGCGGCAGGATATCATGGAACTCGTTAAAATCACCCATGTAAGCCACCGTCTCATTAAAAACCTGTCCAAGGGTTATAAGCAGAGAGTGGGGCTTGCACAGGCACTTGTAGGGACTCCTGAGGTGCTGATACTGGATGAGCCCACGGTTGGTCTGGATCCCAAGCAAATTATTGAAATCCGAAAGCTGATACGCGCCCTCGGAAAAAACCACACCATCATACTAAGCTCGCATATTCTGCCTGAAGTCAGTGCGGTGTGCGACAGAGTGGTTATTATCAATAAAGGGCGCATTGCAGCCATCGATACACCGGACAACCTCTCTAAAAAGCTGGCCGACTTCTCCCGCTTTACAGTGACGGTAGCAGGTCCCGAGAATAAAGTCCGCGATATTATAAGCCATGTTTATGGCGTCAAATACCTGGAAACCAGCAGTAAGGTCAAGGAAGACGAATTCAGCTTTGTTGTTGAAGCCGATAAGGATGTGGATGTAAGAAAGCCCATGTTCAATCAGCTGGCTCAAGGCGGCTTCCCCATATTAGAGCTTAAATCCCTCAGCCTGTCCCTTGAGGACATCTTCCTCCAGTTGACAACCACTGAGGATAAGGAGGTAAAATAAGTATGCTTGCCATATTACGACGGGATTTAAGATCCTATTTTAATTCGCCGATTGCCTATGTATTGATTGGCTTGTTTATGATTATTCTCGGACTTTTCTTTAACTCCGGCCTGTCCTCGGGCGGCTCGGATTTCATGGGTTCCTTTGTCAGCAATATGAGCTTTTTGCTCCTGTTTATTGTTCCTATCATGACCATGCGTGTGTTCTCCGAGGATAAGAGAAACGGTACCGAGGTGCTTTTACTTACTTCACCTGCACGGGTAACCGAAGTGGTTGTGGGCAAGTTCCTGGCCTCCTTCTGTGTTTTTCTTATTATGACGGCGGTAACACTTGTTTTCCCCATAATCATCATTATTTTCGGAGGACCGGACATTCCTCTCATATTCAGCGCTTACCTGGGATATATCCTTTACGGCGCAGTTTATGTAGCCATCGGCGTATTTGCCTCCTCCATTACCGAAAACCAGATCGTGGCGGCTATCATAAGCTTTGTAACCCTTTTTGCCATGACCGCACTTGATTTTGTGGCAAGCTTCTTAAGCGGATTTCCCGCAAAAGCCTTAACTTGGCTTTCCCTTAATGAGCGGTACAGTGATTTTGGTTCCGGGATCATTGATCTCACATCCGTTGTGTTTATGATTAGCTTTGCAGCGGTGTTCGTCTTCCTGACCGTCAGGGTGATTGAACGCAAGCGCTGGAGTCAGGGGTGATAATATGAGTGATAAGAAATTGAAAATAAATAAGCCAAAAGTGAAAATCAACAGCAGAACGCTGCGCTATGGTTCCTATGCCACTGCGGTTACCGCTGTTGTGGTTGCCCTTATCATTGTTTTTAATGCCTTACTGGGCTGGGACACCATAAAGAGCCGTCTCAGATTCGATATTACAGCCAATAAAATGTTTTCTTTAAGTGATGAGTCCATTGAAGTTCTGCAAACCCTGGAAAAGGACATACAGGTTTACATTTTAACAGAGGAGAGCAGCTTTAATGTTCCGCAAATTACTGAGGTTTTAAAGCAATACGAGGTAAAGAGCGGCGGAAAGATAACCACACAGTATGTGGACGTTGAAAAGGATCCTACCTTCATTAAAAGAGAGCTGGATCCGGAGCAGGTAAAGGGTATAACCTCCGGCAGCATGGTGGTGCGCTCCGGCGGCAGAATCCGTGTTGTCAATCAGAGCGATCTTGTAGAATATGATTATAGCAGCGGTTATGCTCAGGCTTCAGGCTACAAAATCGAACAGGCCTTTACGAATGCCTTCCTGAGTGTTTCAGCAGAAACCACTCCTGTGGTTTATTTCGTAACCGGACATGGCGAGGTTGGTCTTGACGAGCAGCTTTCGTCCCTGAAAACATCCATATCCGCCAATAATTATGATGTTCAAACCCTGTCTCTCACAGCGGAGATTCCTGCGGATGCGGCAGCCCTCATTTTCGCTTCACCCAAGTCGGACCTTCTGGCTTCGGAATATGAAAAGCTCCTGGCCTTTATGGAACAGGGGGGAGATGCCCTTTTCCTCATGGATGTCCAGGACAGCGCCACTGAGCTTACGAATTTCCAGGCGTTATTTGAGCGCTATTCCTTGGCCGTTAACAATGATTTTGTTATGGAGCTGGACCAGAACTGGTATTACAGCGATGTTAACATCATTATTCCCCAGCCCGCCAGCAACGATGTGACCACCAATCTTGATCCTAATTCCCTGTTTGTATACATGCCTAACTGCCGCAGTGTAACAATCAATCAGGTAGCCAAGGAATGGATTACCACATCGCCTCTGTTCCTTACTTCAAGCAAGTCCCAGAGCACCAGCATTGCAACAAGTCAAACAGCAGCCGGACCCTTCCTCTTGGGAGCTCTGTCCGAATACTCCGGCACAAAAACCAGCAAGGTTGCGCTTATCGGAAACAGCACCTTTGTTACCGACAGCTGGATAAGCAGCGCCGGTGAAAATGGCAAGCGCTATGTGGTTTCCATCCTCAACTGGATGGAGGACAAAACCAATGCGGTTTACATTCCTTCCACAAGCCTTGCTCAGGCGACTATCAATATGACTGAGCAAAGCAAGTTCATCGCCTTTATCACGCTTACCGCCATTCTGCCCCTTCTTATTATCGGCGCCGGCGTGTTTGTCTGGATGAGGAGGAAGCATCTGTAATGAAAAATATGAAGAAAATCATTGCCCTTTTAGTGGTACTGGTGGTTTTCATCGCAGCTTATATCCTTCTTCCCAAAATCATAAAATCCGATGATCCGGAGGAATCCGTTACACCGGGAGCCTCCGAGGATTCGGTGGATCTTGTGGAATTTACCCGGGATCAGATGGATAAGCTCATCATAACCTATGGTGATGATGCCTACACCTTCACTAAGAAGGATGTGGAGGTGGAAAGTGAAAGCGCCAAGGACGACGGTACCACTGAAATCGTTAAAAAAACGGAGACCCGCTGGGTAACCGACGACTTTATCGCCAATCATACCGCTGTTAACGACATTGCCCTTTCCATGGAGACGGTAACCACCAAGCGCCTTATTGAGAAGGATGCCAAGGATTTATCCATCTACGGACTTGACGGCAGCCGTACCCTTACCGCACACACAACGGGCGGAGCTATTGCCACCATTGAGATAGGCGACATGACACCTACCTCCGACGGCTATTATGTGAAAAAGGGCGACAATAACGACGTTTACACCATTTACTCTTATACCGGCGGTACTTTGACCAAAAGCAAGTTTGATTTGATGAGCAAGAGCCTTTACGGTGATCTTGTGATTAAAGATGACGACATGACCACCCTTTCACTCACAAAGGACGGAACCAAGGTTTTTGAGAGCAAGCAAAGAGCGGCCGGAGGAGAATGGCAGATTACCTTTCCTGTGGATCGCAAGGCCGACTATACGGATTTGAGCAAGCATATACAATGGCTCAATACGGCAGCCATAGCGTCTTTTGTGGAGGAAAGCCCTACAGATTTGGCTCAGTATGGACTGGATAAGCCCAAATACGTGTTTGAGTATAATTTAAGGGGAGTGAACCATACCTTAAAGCTTGGCACCTTGAAGGATTCAGCCTACTATGCCATGTTTGATGACATGGATGTTGTCTTTACCGTGGATTCCACAAATCTGACCTTTGTGGACCTGGCCGTTCTGGATCTGGTGGATACGTTTATCTACATCCCCATGATTTACGATGTGGAAAAGCTGGTCATTAATATTGACGGCAGAACCGATACCATGGTCATCGATGTTAATCAGGACGATTCAACCACTGAGAAATATGTTTTCAATGGTACAGAGATGGCGACCGATAATCAAAAGACCATGTTCAAGCGCTATTACCAGGGAGCTATCGGCTTTATGGGCGAGCGTTTGGATTTGAATGCGGTTCCCTCCGGCAAGGCGTTCATTACCCTGACCTATACCCTCAAGCAGGCAGGGGACGACGGCAAGGTGGTTACGGTTGAATTAATACCCACCCCGGATGATTACGGCTACTATATGGTTAAAAATAAGGTTTATTCCGGTATGATTATCGGAAAGCGCCAATTGGATAAAGCCGACGGCGGAATCCGCACAGCCTACCAGAATCTTGTCGATGCTTTGAAATAATAACTCAAAATCCATGATGCATGCACCGGGCGTAATCCTATGAGGAACGCCCGGTTTTTTGTTGGTAGCCATTTGCGTAAGCAAATCTGTCTAAATGGGAAGGGGACAATGTCCTCGAGCTTTTGATTTTAGCTTTAGACGCGCTTAGCGTGTGTAGGGTGTAAAACACTGGCCATCCTCAAGGGATTCGGATTGACAATTCTTTCATGGAATAAGGAGTTGATTTA
>JAFADM010000054.1 GCA_023424865.1 Bacillota bacterium
TTTCATATGAACTAGCACCGAAGGATAGCTATTATTTTATAAATTAATCCGATTTAGGTGCTTTTTTTTTGCCTTGAATTGGGTTAGAATGGATCGAGTTACAAGAGAGAACAAGGAGGTTAACAAAAGCGGTTATGTCCAGATTACAGCGTGGGACAGGCAGCTTAAAGAGCGTTCCGCTTTTTGAGCGTTACGGCTCACTTATTATAATTGCTCTTTTCTTACGGCTCCTGTTAACGGCTATTCCCTCCTATTCCATTGATATGGGCGGATATACGGCATGGAGCGATTATCTTGCAAAAAACGGACCTGCCGGATTATACGGTGAGTCGGGCTATCATATTGTTTACGCTCCCTTTTTTCAATACTTTCTTTGGCTTACCGGCGAAATAAAGGCTCTTTTTTCGCTTTCCACGGGGTTCCAGGCCTATCTTATCAAGATTTGGTCGGTGCTTTTTGAAGCACTGGGAGGCTGTCTTTTATTTCTACTGTCCAAAAAATACAAGAATGAAGAAAAGGGCATTATTCTTGCACTAATCTTTTTCATAAACCCGGCTGTCATCATGAATTCCTCTGTTTGGGGACAATTTGATTCCGTTCCGGCAGCTATGCTCTTGGGTGTTTTATACCTTTTTGAAGCCAAACAGAAAAACGCGGCTGCGCTTTTGTTCCTTGTGGCTGTTTTAACCAAGCCCCAAAGCGGTCTTCTTTTGCCGGTGGTACTTTACCTTTATTTCAGAGATTTTCGAATGGACTTTAAACATCTGTCCAGGCTTGCAACGGGGCTGGCTGGCGGAGTGGTTTTATACCTTCTTATTGTGCTGCCCTTCTACAATCCCACAGCTAAAGCCGGAAATCCCGTACCACAGGTTCTGGATCCTTTTTACTGGCTTTTCGAGCTGTATTCCAGAAGCATGGATGATTACCCCTACGCCACAGCCAATGCCTTCAATTTCTGGTATCTGTTAGGGGGACAAACGCAAGATGACGGGCTATCCTTCTTGGGACTCACCTATAGCCTTTGGGGATATATTCTTTTAGCCTGTGTCCTGGGTTACGCCTTTTTCATGCTTATAAAAGGACGGGCCTCGGCTCACGCCCTGGCGTACTTTTCCTTTCTTGTGCTTTTCAGCGCATTTATGTTTATGTCGCGGATGCATGAGCGTTATCTGCTCCCTGCTGTCAGCTTTATTATGCTCAGCCTTATTTGGAATAAAAGGCATGTCCTTACGGCCGTTCTTACCAGCCTCTGTGTTTTTTCAAACCATTTATACCTTTATCTCGTCTCATTTGAAAAACGTTATTGGCTGGATCCATCCGATGGCATTGCCTTGTTTTTGTCCTTTTTAACCCTTGTCACCTATGGATTAGCAGTATTTGACGGGTATAAACTTTTTATTGAAACACATAACAAGAAAAAAGGAATGGAAGTACAATGAACAATAATCGCCTGACCTCCAAGGATATTAAGCTTATGGCGGCTGTTACGGCCATTTATCTTCTGGTTGCCCTTATCAATCTGGGATCCTTCACGGCCCCGCAGACAGGCTGGGAACCGGATAAGCTCAACGAAACCTTTATTGTGGATTTTGGACGGGAGGTTGAGCTGGATAAAATCATGGTTTACGGAGGACTGGGCCACGCCTGGGGATGCTTCGGCTCCCTGGAAATTGAAGCCTGGCAAAACGGCGAGTATGTTCCCTATACCTTTGTAGACGTTAAATCCATCTTTAAATGGCATTATTCAACCGACCAGGTGAAAACGGACAAGCTCCGGTTCAAGGCCACTTTTCTTAGAACGGACAACGAATCGGATAAAAACCGCTTCTATAAGGCTGAATACCGGGAGATCGGCTTCTTCAGCGGAGAAACTCTTATAACCGGCTTTGTCGCGGACAACAGCGAGGCAACTTACCTGATGTTCGACGAGCAGGCCCTGGTTCCTGAGCGCCCCAATGTGCTGAACAGCACTTACTTTGATGAAATTTACTTTCCCCGTACGGCCTTAGAGCAAATGGAGCAGAGAGATGTTCTCTATGAAAACACCCATCCCCCACTTGGCAAGACACTGCTCACCTATGGTATAAGCCTTTTTGGAATGACTCCCTTTGGCTGGCGTATCATGGGAACCCTGTTCGGTGCGGCCATGCTGCCCTTAATGCATTTAATCGGAAAAAGACTTTTTAAAAGCAGCTTCTGGGCACTGTTTTGCACCGTCCTTTTTGCCTTTGACTTCATGCACTTCGCTCAGACACGCCTTGCAACCATAGACAGCTACACGGTCTTCTTCATCATGGCCATGTACTACTTTATGCTGAGATATTATGATACGCCTTCCTATGAGAGAGGCGTTCTGAAATCCTTTATTCCCCTGCTGCTTTCCGGTATCATGCTGGGTCTTGGCGGTGCCAGCAAGTGGATTGGCTTTTACGGTGTCACCGGTCTGGCCGTTCTCTTCTTTATGTCCAGAGGCTATGACTACAGCTCCTATAACAATCAATTAAACCGGAAAATAAAGGACGGCAGTCTGGAGCCATCCCGCAAAGCCCATCATTTAACTTCCTATTTGGGCAAATATTTCTATCTCACATGTCTTTGCTGCATTGTGTTTTTCATAGCCATTCCCCTTGCTATTTACGTTCTCTCCTTCCTGCCCATACATTACAATCAGGGCGATAAAGGATTAATAAAGCAGGTTCTGGATTCTATAAAAAGCATGTTTGATTACCACAAGGGTGTTACCTCGCCTCATCCCTATTCCTCTCCCTGGTATGAATGGCCATTAAGCCTGCGTCCCATTTTTTACTTCCAGGGCTCCCTCCTTCCTGAGGGCATGGGTGCAGCCATTGCCTCCTTCGGTAATCCACTGGTTTGGTGGACAGGCCTTATTTCACTCTTTCTTATAGCGGGGCATGCTATATCCCGCCTGCTTAAGAAGGTTCGTCTTACCCTTGAAGAAAGCGAAACCGCCAAGCTTGTTTGGTTCCCAATAATCGGTTATTTTTCCTTTTACATTCCCTGGATCGTGGCACCCAGAAAGCTGACCTTTATCTATCATTACTTTGCATGCGTCCCCTTTCTCATTCTCATGATTGGTTTTGTTTTCCGGTATTTGGAAGAAAAGGGCATCTTCACCCGACGCACAACCCTGATTTTCCTGGGGCTGACAGGCCTGCTTTTTGTCATTTACTATCCCCTGCTTTCCGGAATAGAGGTTCCCAGGGTATATCTTAATATACTGCAGCTTCTTCCCAGATGGGAGTGGTAATATTGGAGAAATTCATGGATAAGTTTATGGATAAGTTTTTTACTTTTATGAGCCGAATTCCTTTACTGAATAAATTCGCAACACCCGAAACCTTTTGGCAGTTTGTGCGCTATCTGGTTGTGGGCTTTACTACCTTTGGGATTGAATACGGCCTTTTTGTTTTCATTCGCGGAAACACAACGCTGAATGAGCTTTTGGTCAATATAATGGTATATACAATTATTTTTTGGATTAATTTCCTTTTGAATAAGTTCTTTTCCTTTAAGTCCAAAACCAATTTTAAAAAGCAGCTGCTGTCCTACAGTATTCTCTTTGTGTTTAACCTTGTTGTAGGAAATGTTCTGTTATTCTCAGGCATTCGGCATTTGCTGGTTTTAAGCTTCGGAGAAGGCACCTGGCCGGTGCTGTATCTGCCGAAAATATTAATTATGTTTTTTATTGTTTCATGGAATTTTGTCCTATACAAAAAGGTCATTTATAAATAAGCATTGCATAGAGCAGTGCGTGGCGTTTCGTAGGAAAGGGATGAAGATAAGAGCTATGAGCGAAAACAAAGCAAAGCGAATCGCCGTTATCGGAGCCGGCATGACAGGTCTTACGGCAGCGTTGAAGCTGGCGGAACAGGGTTTCTCGGTTACCGTTTACGAAAAAACTTCTGTAACCGGTGGGCTGGCTTCGGGTTTTCCAGTGGGCAAGGATGTGCTGGACAGGTTTTACCACCATTTTTTTACAAGTGATACGGAACTCATTGAGCTTATTGAAAGCCTCCAGCTTGGAAATGCCATAGGCTGGCACCAGCCAGGCAATGCCATTTATCTGGATAACACACTTTTTCCCTTTACCACACCTCTCGATCTACTAAGGTTTACCCCACTGTCCTTTGTTTCCCGTATACGCATGGGCATGCTGGTGGTGCTTTCACGTTTTGTAAAGGATTTTCATCCCTACGAAAAGATTACGGCCAGAGAATGGATTATAAAAAGAGGCGGCGAAGATACCTATAAAAAGGTTTGGGGCCCCCTTTTAAAAGCGAAATTTGATGCGGATGCCGATACCATATCCGGCACCTGGATCTGGAACAAGTTTAAGCTGAGGGGCTCCTCCCGCGGAAAGAATATTAACAAGGAAGAGCTGGGCTATTTAAAGGGCGGCTTCGAAAGGCTTGCACTGGCTCTGGTCCATAAGCTTGAAGAAAAGGGTAGCCAGGTTTTTCTGGACAGCCCAGTAAAGGGTATCCGGAAAACTACCGAAGGTTTTTTTAAAGTTCTTACCTCAATGGGCGAAGAAACGTTTCATCAGATTCTTTATACCGGCTCCCCCGCTTCCCTGGCAGGCCTTGACACCAACCTTCCTGAAAACTACATAGGAAAGCTATTAAAATTACCTGCAAAAGCCAACCTTTGTGTGGCTCTGGAATTGTCGGAAGGCCTGTCCCCCTATTACTGGATAACAATAGCCCAGGACGGACTTCCCTTTGTTCTTGCAATAGAGCATACACGGCTTGTGGGAATGGGTAACTATGGCTCCCATATTGTTTATCTATCCAGGTACATCGATCCGGCGGATCCCTTTTTCAAGGCTTCCGATGATGAAATTATCCGGGTGTTTTTAGACGGACTCAAAAAGGTATTCCCTGCATTCTCGGATAAAACCGTAAAAAAGGCCACTTTAAGCCGTGCCGAATACGCCCAGCCTGTTGTGTCCATGGGCTATGAAAAGCTTCTGCTTCCCTATGAAACACCTCTTAAGGGATTTTATACGGCTTCCATGTCACAGATTTATCCGGAGGACAGAGGACTGAATTATGCTGTGAGGCTTGGCATACGGGTATCCGAAGAAATGGTCGGGGCCTTAAAGAACTAGATTTACCTGCATTACGCCGGTTTAAGTTTAGCTGGCAAGAAAAAATGCTATACTATAGATAGGTCAGGAGGTTTACACTATGGAAGAATCCATCCTATGTTCTGTTATCGTTCCTATGTACAATGAAGAAGCCGTGCTTGACGAAACCTGCCGCAGGCTTACGGATATAATGGTTAACTCGGGTGTGAGCTATGAAATTGTGTTTGTCAATGACGGCAGCAGGGACAAAACCCCCCAGCTGTTACGTGCCTATTGCGAAAAGGATAATCGTATCAAGCTCGTTGATTTTGCCCGCAATTTCGGTCATCAGGTAGCGATTACCGCCGGCATGGATTATGCAGCCGGCCAATGCATGGTTATTATTGACGGGGATCTTCAGGACCCGCCGGAGCTTATTCCCGATATGATAAGCTTATGGCAAAGCGGTTATGATGTGGTGTACGGAAAAAGAATCTCCAGAAAGGGTGATACCTTTTTTAAAAAAATCACGGCAAAGCTTTTCTACCGGATGCTCCACAGTATGACCGAGGTAAACATACCTGTTGATACGGGAGATTTTCGTCTCATAGACCGAAGGGTTGCCGATACCCTCAAGCAGCTTCCTGAACGCAGCCGTTATGTCAGAGGGCTTATGAGCTGGGTTGGCTTTAAACAAACGGCTATTGAATTTGAAAGGGCGGAGCGTTTTGCGGGAGAAACCAAATACCCCTTGAAAAAAATGATCAAGCTTGCCATGGACGGAATTATGTCCTTTTCCTACAAACCATTGAAATTTGCCTCCTGGATTGGAGTCACCATTTCGGGTATAAGCTTTGTTTATTTGCTGATAGTGCTCCTCCAGAGGATCTTCATGCCCTCGTCTACCCAATCGGGCTGGGCGTCCCTCATTGGTGTCAGCCTCTTTTTTAACGGTATTATTCTTCTGATGCTGGGTATTATCGGGGAATACATCGGCCGTATTTATGACGAAGCCAAAGGACGTCCCCTTTATATTATTAACGAGCTTAAGAATATGGAGGACAGGGAAAGCCCCAGATACCGCATTACCAAGCGCTGAGGCATTTCGCCGCCTTTTCCATGTCCTTTATATTATTGCCTTCTAATCCTCAAAAAGTATTTTACTGCTCATAAGGCCACTTTTCATAACCCATTTTCTGATTTGACGGTTATACATGCCGGGACTTTTCAGGCGCTTTAGGAAAAGGTTCCTTCTAAGATCGGCAAGAGCCTTCACATAGCGCTTCTGAAAGCCATCAGTCCCTTCATTCAGACATTGAGCCAGAGTGTGGGCGCTTCTTAAGGCGTAGCTTATTCCCTCAGCTGAACTGGGGCTTATTAAGCCTGCCGCTTCTCCAATAAGAGCGGCGTTCTCCGTTCCGGTAAAAAGGTCCCCTCTGCCCGAAGGGCGAAGAATATATGCGCCTTCTCTCAAAAGCCGCTTGCCGTAACGAAAGCCATAGCCTCTAAGCTTTTCTTTCAGCAACTCAAACTTTTGGGAAGCCGTTTTGTCCGTTTCCAAGGCTGAGCCTATCATAAGAGTACCGTTTTTGGAAATGGTCCAGGAATAGAAATCGGTAATTTCACTGTCAAAGACCGCACCGTAATAAGGAACCTCTTCCTCAGTTTCAAACCATTCCTGAATGGAAATGTATTTACGACATTCTTTCCTGTTTTCAGGCATAAGCTGTCTTCGAACACCAGACCAGGCTCCGTCTGCACCGATTACAACTTTTACTTTTTCGGTGTAGATTTTTTTATCATGCATAAAGGCAATATCGTAGCCTTCCCTGGTCTCGCTCAAGGATGTAAACCGGCAGCCCATGGCCAGGTCCACCGTATCCGGAACAAGGGAAGCAAGCCAGCGATCAAATCGGTTTCTGTCCATATTAAAGTAAAAACGCTGATAAAAGCGCTCAATCTGATTATCAAAATCAATGGTTCTTACCAGAAACAGCTGGGGATCCACTAAAACATCCGTTGGAACAGCCAATCCCATACGTCCCAGAATGTTCTGGGCATCCGGTGCCAATAAGCCGCCGCAGCATTTTCCCCGCTTATGTTCACTTTCATCCAGAAGATCACGCCTGTCAAGCAGGAGCACCTTATAACGGCTGTCAAGAAGGCGGGCGGCTGTCGCCCCCGCTGGGCCTGCTCCCACTATGGCGATATCGTATGCCATCTGTCATCCTCCTAATGTGCTTCTTCTTATGATTCTAAACGACACCATTAACTTTGTCCAATTATTAAGTTGTTTTGAATATGATCAATAGTAATAACAAAGTGATTAGCTTTTAGTAAATCCGAGTTGATTGCAAAACTTAGTGGATATCTAAATTCATTTTGAAACCCGATTTTATCATACACTAATTTATTGGTGTGGAAGGTATACACTTTATCATCTAACTTAAGCTCTATTTTTTCCTGTGTATCATCAAAATTATAGAAGGAACGGCTCGAACCAGTATCTAAATATATTGTGCTTTTTTTCCCATTTACTTCTCCCTCAAAAAACAATAAATCCTGTTGTTTGTTTATATCTGATCTAATTAGTGGTAAAACTGTATATTTGTCATTCATTAGCTTGCCATAATCTAGCGCTTTGTTACTTATAGCTATCTTTTTATTCATATAATCTAAAGTAACAACCTTATTATCAAAATACGCAAGTCCTATCATACCATTTATTTTCAAGGAGCTGTAAATCCTCCAATCAACAAGTGACGATATAATATCGGTATATTTTTCATCAAACACAGTGATATTTTTAAGCAAGATGGATTTTCCAGTACCTCGATATGTACCATCAGAGTTTAATTCTGTTGTTTTACCAATGATTTCATAGTCTACTTTGTTTTCTAAAGCCGTTGTCAAGGTTAAGCCTACTCCATTACCGGAATCAAATATTAATTCAACTGTTTTATCACCGATTTTTATAGGTATAGAGGGGCAGGGACTGAAAAAACTAAATGATAAATCATAAATTTGGTTTTCTTCATAGGAAAAATCTCTTTGCCATTCGATATCCGTATTATTATTTCTAAAGCAAAAGGTAGTAAAAATAATGAACAGAATAATTACAGATCCAATAATACAAGACTTAAAATTCCTCATAATATTTTTCCCCTTACACATTAGATAACAAATATACTCTATTTCACCGGGAAAGTTTTCTCCTTGTCATTTTAGATGTCATAGTACCCTTCCCCTACCTTCATATAAATTTTGTTCATTGTTATCAAATCGGCGTTTACTGTAATCAGATTATTCCAGCAGAAATCTACCGGTACTTTCAGCAGCGTTATAGCTGCTAAAACAATACACCCGCAGAAAAAGGCTTTATACTGCCTTCCCCTGCGGGTGTACGTAAAGCTTAACGCTTATTTATTGCGCGTTGGCAACGGCGTTTAAATCTACCATCAGCTGATCCACGTCAATACCGTGGGCTAATGCGCCCTGCTCAATATTTTCAAAACGGGCAGCCATGCAGCCGAAGCAATGCATACCGTGATCCATGAGAACCTCCACGGTCTGAGGATAATTCTCAACAATGTCGGTAATGGACATATCCTTGGTTATCACATTAATCACCTTCCTTTTGTAACTCTTCTATTAATATACCACGCCTTGATGATTTTTAAAAGGGGCTGTAATAACAGGAATGCTTATCGGTATTTAATCTTAAAATAATTCGGACCGTGAAGCGGCTGGTCTTCCGGTCCGAACAGTTTTATTTGATTTGTTTGAAATTTATGTAATTTATCTGGCATTTATTTGTTTTATTTCGCTGCAGGCCTTTCTTCCGCTTTGTCCGCGGCAGACGCGTTTTTAGCTGCAGTTTTTCTGTCCTTGGCCATTTCCTCAACGGTTTTAACATGAAGTCGGGCCGCACCCTTATTTTCCTTTACAGGAATAAGGTTTCCGGAATTCATACGAATTTTGGCTTCTTCAATTGCCTTCTTGTACTGGGGAAGCCATTTTTCCTGGGCTACCAGCATCTCGTCCACCATCTGCCATATTTCAGGAGGATTGCATACCGCACCTACCAGGGGATCCATCATCATAGCCTGGCGAAGGAGCGTATCATCGCCATTTACAGCCGCAATAACAGAAAGGCGCTGAACAGAAATACTGGCATTGCATATGGCGGCGCAGCCCAGGGGCAGCTCCCCTACTCTGGGTATATTTATGCCGTTGGCATCGGCGTAGCCGGGAACCTCAACCACCGCGTCATCGGGAAGGTTTGTAATGGCACCCTTGTTAATCACATTGAAATGGCCTCTGTAAACCCGTCCGGTTTCAAGCCCCTCTACGATATAGCTTCCGTGCTCCTTACCTCTGAACTCCTGTCCGTAGGTAAAGGCAGGCTCCTTTAGCCAGTTGGGGAAATCGGTTTCAAACCAGTTGCGGCCTTCGGTGCATACCCGCAAATAACCGCCGGTTTCACCGTTAATCCATGTTCCCAAATCGATCCAGGAGGTAATTTCATCGGGGCGTTTTCTGTACCAGGCCACATACTCGCTTAAATGTCCGTTGGATTCCGTGCTGTAATAGCCAAATCGTCTAAGCATATCAATACGGACCTTTTCAGTCTTGCTGAAAGTCGGGTGATTTTCATAGGCTTCCAAAAGCTTGCCCGTCATATCCTCGCCCTTGTGCTTCACCTGAATATACCAGGTTTGATGGTTGATGCCCGCACAGATGATGTCCACTTCCTCTTTTTTAAGTCCCAGGACATCGGCTATCTGCTGGTGGCCTCCCTGGACACCATGGCAAAGGCCGATGGTGTTTACTCCCCCATAGGTGTTGCAGGCCCAGGTCATCATGGCATTTGGATTGGCATAATTGAGCAGAAGGCATTCCGGCTGAGCGACCTCCCGTATATCCTTGCAAATTTCCAGCATAGCGGCTATGCCCCTTTGTCCGTACATAATACCGCCGGCGCAGAGGGTGTCGCCAACGCATTGATCCACCCCGTATTTTAAAGGAATATCCACATCAAGTGCAAAGGCTTCAAGGCCTCCGATACGCACAACGTTAAAAATATAACGCGCATCGCGGAAGGCTTCCCGCCTGTCCAAGGTAGGCTTGATTTTTATTTTCAGTCCGTTTTCGTCAATATCTCTCTGGCAAAGACGCGTCACCATATCCAGGTTCTTTTCATTAATATCGGTAAAGGCCACCTCAATATCGGAAAATTCTTTTACTGAAAGCAAATCCCGTAACAGCCCCCTTGTAAAGCCGATGCTTCCCGCACCAATAAATGCAACCTTAAATGACATAAATCCTTCCTCCCATTTTTGAGCTTACATAAAGCTCACCTTAAGTATAAGATCCCATACAATAAATGCCGCTTTTATGTACCATTGGAAAAGCATCTGATTCAGGGCATTCATCTAGAACTATTATGGAGGAAGTTGGACTAAAACGGTTATTAAAATACTTACGCAATACGATCTAAAATGTAAGAAATCCTAACCTCTTTCCTGTGACATACGATGTCCCTGGGACTGTATCCTATTTTTACGATAAAGGGCAGGGCTCATTCCCGTATGCTTTTTAAAGAGACTTGTAAAGTACTGGCGGCTTCCGATTCCGATATAGTCGGAGATATCAATAATGGGCACGTCCGTATTTGAAAGCAGCATTTTAGCCTTGTCAATGCGTAGCTCCGTAAGGTATTCCACCAGCGTACGGCCTGTTTTCTCCTTAAATATACGATGAAGGTAAATGGGATGAATATTGATTTCGGCTGCCACAGCAGAAACCTTTAGCGGATAGTCATAGTGGGATTTCAAGTACTGCTCTGTTTTTCTAACATAAATATCCTTTATGTCCGGTATTTTAACCTCTGCTTCGGCAGCCAGGCGTGCAATTCCCACAAGAAGCTGGACAAAAAGAGCATCCGCAACCAGCTCACCATCTTCTCTTTTTTCGCCTAGCTCATTTATGAGATTCTTAAGTGTAAGATAGATTTCGCCGCTGTCTTTTAAAAAAAGCCATTCCCTTTCATTGTTCAAAAAGCTGTCCAGTGTTCTGCAATTGCGGCGAAGACTTCCCATGGACGGAAAAAAGGCTTCTCTGGCCTGAAAGGAAAACTCAATATTAAGCATGCGGCAAGGCTTGTCCTTTTCTACCAGAAGACGGTGGGGAACATTGGCATCAATTAGAATAAAATCCCCGCTTTTCATTTCAAAATCAAGGTTCTTTACACTGTCCCCAGGGGTCACTGCCACCACACATTTGCCTTTTAACACATACATAATCTCAACCGAGTGATGGGAATGAAAATGAGGCATTTTAAAATCGTCCCATTGCCGAAAGTAATAGGCATTGACCTGGGGGTAACAGTTTTTTTCGTATACGTCACCGTTGTAGAGACTATTTTTGTTCATTCCTAACTTTCGCCTCCGTAAAGTAATGCCGTTTAAATAAAGGAAAGGCAAACTCGGCTTGCTTAAACTCTCTTTAGGTTCATTTTAGACTAAGACTTTGACTTTTGTAAATGTCCGATATTCTTAACAAGCGGGAGTTATATACCGGGCTGAGCGTTCTGTAATCCTGAAATTCCCACCCCTCCTTTTTCAAGGCTTTCAAGGTATTCCCATAATCTTTCACTTGTTTCACCCCTCCCCCTCCCCGTAACATGGCAGGTATCAGGCCCTGTATTCGCAAGGCACTTCCCACAGCCTTGCGAGCATGGCAAATATTAACCTTTCAGGGGGTTCGATTCATGCATCGCTTATACAAGAAGCTTGCTCTTGTCCTTGCATTAACCGTTTTTGTCTCATCCATTCCTGTCGATTCCTCAGCATTGAGTTCATCCAACTCTCCCGCTGAATCATCTAAAACTTCCTCAACAACGAGCAAACCCACAGAAACACGGTCGCCTCAGATTATTGGTGAGGCCGTGGAAAAACGCGACCTCTACACAAAGCACTACATTAAAGACGACTTTTCCTATGAAGCCGCCATCTATCCCATTCCCGTCCACTATAAGGAAAACGGAACGTGGAAGGATATTGATAATACCCTTGTTGAAAAGCAGGATTCCTCCGGAAAAGCAGTTCTTGAAAACCAAAGCAATGCGATAAAAGTACAATTCTCCAAAGAATTATCCGACATATCTGCCGATAAGGCAAACGGTAAGGACTCAGGCAAGCTTGTAACCCTGACCAACGGCAAATACGAGCTGTCCTGGAGCTTTCAGAACAGCTTAAAAAGCCAGGTAACGAAGGAGAATCCGAAAGCCGTTAAACCCCTGGCCTCATCCCCTCTCAACGACTCCAAAGCCAATGCCTCTCAGGCTGAAACAAAGCGCACCCTGTCCAATCTTTCCTCTGCCGTTGTGTATAAGGGCGTCAGGCAGGATGTGGACTTACAATACATTCTTCAATCCAACCAGGTAAAAGAAAATATTCTTCTTCACAAGCTTTCCGACAACAACCAATTTGTCTTTGAAATCCATGCGGGCAAGCTCAAGGGCGTGGTTAACAGCGACCACTCCGTAAGCTTTTACGATCCGGACACCAACGAAGAAGTGTTTTTCTTTGAAGCACCCTATATGACCGATGCTGCCGGTAATACCAGCACGGACATCGACATCCTTCTTACACAAACCAAAGCTGGCTATACCCTTACCGTCATCCCTGATAAAGCCTGGCTTGAAAGCTCCGACCGCGTCTATCCCGTAGCGGTGGATCCCACGGTCATAACCTCCCGTGAAGCCACGGCCATTACAGATACTTATGTGTCCTCCAATAACCCAACAACCTCCAATTATCTTTCCGACAGGTTTCTTGTCGGCTACAACAATGCTTCCGGAGGCTCCGGCGTCAACCGGGCGTATGTTAAGTTCTCCCTCCCGGCCCTCACCTCCGCCGACATGGTGGTGGATGCCACGCTTTGGCTCTATACCCGTTCAGCCAGTACCGGCACCCAGCAAATCAATGTCCATGAGGTGACCTCGGACTGGGCTCCCCAAACCCTCACCTGGACAAATCAGGCCACCACCGGCAGCGCCATCCAGGATTTCCGCTTTGTTCAAAGTGCAGCCGCCTACGCCTGGAATGTAACCACACTGGTTAAAAAATGGACCACCACAGGCAAAAATTATGGGCTGATGCTCAAAAGCAATAATGAAACGGCTGCGGGCTACAATGAATTCTACTCCGCAGACATAAGCCAATC
>JAFADM010000154.1 GCA_023424865.1 Bacillota bacterium
TCGAAGTGGTGACCATTAAAACAGATATCCTCTTAAGCGCGGTGAAGGTAGGTTACACCAACGAGGGAGATACGGTATGGAAGCTCTCCTGGAATCCGGTTGTTATCGACACCTCTACCGCCAGCCGTGTGGAGTATGAGCTCTACCGCTATACCAATTCGGACCCCAACCCCCTTATGTATCGCCTGATACCGGGGCAGGACAGCTATGAGCTGGTTATCCCAAAGGGGGACACCAATACCTACAGCTTCCGAATGGATGCCAAGGTTTATATGAATGACGGCTCTGTTATGAACTTCATATCCAATAATAAGGTCATTTTACGGGAGCAAATACCTCAGCAGCCGGAGGCTCCTGAAATAACTGACAGCTTTCCGGATGCCAGTCCCTCGCCTCTCTATTTCAGCGATCTTCTTACCTCGTCGGAAGCTACGGTTATGTGGCTTGCACCTTATGACGGACAAGGTTATCTGGATACCAATGTCAGCTATGACATTTACCTTACGGAGGATATTAACGAGGTCACCACTCCGGACAGTCTGAGCCGCATTGCATCGGATCTTTATATCGGAAGCTCGGGCCAGATAAAAAACAAAAACACCGGTTTGGTTGAAGGCCATAAATACACCGTTGGAAATTTAAAATCCAATACCACCTATTACTTTGTTATCTACGCCAAGAAGCATTATCTGGTAAGACGGGAATCGGACGGGGTTATGGTTTCCACAGCCTATTACTCCAAGCAGTCGGTGAAGGTGATTGTTACCAAGCCCGACGCCAGCGCGGATCGTCCGGTAGCCCCTCCAAGCCCGCCCTTTGCGGTTAAGTCGCCTGCGGAGGAGAATGTTACCCTGACTGGAGCCACGCTGACCTTGAAAAAGCTGTGGTACGGCTTCTTCAATGAAACGAAAAAGGGCTGGGATGCAGTAGATAAGGCGGATTACGAGGCCAACGCCCTTCTGTCCAACGGCAATCCGGAGAAAAAAGATTCTGTTTTGGTCAATTATGGAGCCGGCTGGAAGGTTATACCCCATGTTATCAGCTATTCCAGTGCATTGACGGCAGTGAGGATTCATAAACAGGATCCCACCATTCAGCAGATAAGCTACAATGACCTGGTCCTATCTGAAATGGATGCCTTTAAAATCCAGCAATCCGCCGTTAATGTTCCCAATATCGCTGACGACGCTTTGCCGAGTCAACAGAATTTTGATATTCCCATAACCGGCCTTGCCCAGAATACGGCCTATATTATCTGGGTAACCATACAAAATCAAAACGGCGATATATCGGATGCGTCGGATCCGGTTATAATAACAACACCCGCCGATGTTTCCCAATGGCCGGTCATACCTACCGTACCGGAGGATGTTAAGGGTATTGCCGCCGATAATTTTATCGATCTTTTCTGGACCTATAAAAGCGGGATGAACTATGAGATTAAGGCAGGCACATCGGACAGCTTAAGCGGCGCGTCCATCACCGCTACGGTGACCTATGCCGAGCTCATGAGCCAGACCTATTACCGGCTTGCCGGACTTTCACCCAATACCCTGTATTATATCTGGGTAAGGGCCGTGAGTACGGGCTCCACCGGAGGGACGCTGTACTCCGACTACAGTAACCCGCTTCTTATAAAAACAGAAGCCTTCAGGCCTCCTTCCGTACCCACCGGCTTTGGTATCAAAGGCGGAACCGAAGGGATTACTCAAAATTCCGTTGCCTATGAATGGGAAACTCTGACAGGCTTGAAATACTGGCTGGAATTTTCGGACAACGCCAACTTTACCAATTCAAAGTGGATTGAGGTGGCAGGGGATAATTACACCGTGACAGGACTCATTTCCAACCGCCGCTATTATGCCCGGCTATATGCGGAGGACCTTGCAACAGGTCTTCGCTCAGAGTCCACCCGGACCATTATGGTCATTACCAATAAGAGCAAGGACGACTATGACTCCAACTACGATCTGGACGATGCCCTCACAGGAGACGGTCTTATTATAGGCTCAAAGGTGGAAAACGGCGTGTGGATCATCACCTCAGTGGATGCCAATTCCCATCTGCTGGCTGAAAAAATCCGTTCGGTGTCAGGTCCGGTCATGAAACTGGATTTAACCAATCCCCCCAGCTCAACGGTGCACACCGTACGGCTGGATTTGGGCGCCCAGGTTATTGATGCCCTGTCAGCGATGAAAAAGGAGCTGTACATCCAGCTTCCGTTTATGAATATTCTGTTAAAACCGGGAACACTTGAGACGGACACCTACTTTACTTTAAGGGGACAAAACGCCAATTTCACCGTCAGGCTGGAAACCGTTTCGCCTGCAAGCCAATTTAAGGCGGCCTCGGAGATGCAGCTGAAAAGCCCTATTGCCCAGGTAAAGGTGCAGACGGCATCAGGCGGAGGTTCTTTGGGAAGCTTTATAAAACCCCTTCAGGTGGAAATGCCGGTAAACGGTATCTCAAGCTATGGTGCTGGTCAAATTAAGAATTATGCCTCTCAAGCCTCGGGAGGAGCCTGGTCGGCTATACCGTCCTGGATTGATTATAAAGCGGGAAATGTGGTGGGCTCCCTTTCCTTCCCGGGAGCTGTGACTGCTGCAGCCTGGGGTGTTACGGTACCCGTTACCGTTCCCTCCTATGTGGCTGACAGCCTGGAGGCCATTCAGTCGGTTTATTCCCTGAAGAGCCTCTCCGCCGGAACCTTTAACGCCAATGCAAACATAACGGACGCAGCGGCGGCCAAGCTCCTTCTTGATGTTATGAACCAGGCATACACTGCTTCGGATGTCATTGAAAAGGCAGCAAGAAGCGGTCTTGTTCAAAATTCGTCGGAAATAGCGAATAGTAATCTTCGCAAGGACAAAGCTATTGATATGCTTGCCTCCCTGTACCGGCTTAAAACTCATGAAAGCATTACACCCTCCCGGCCGAATGTTTGGTATCAATTTAAGGATTTGTCAAACGTCAATGCAAAATACCTGAATGCTTTCAAATTTGCATTGGAAAACGGCATTGTACAGGGCAACGGTTCCGGATATTCGCAGCCCGAAAAAATCTTGACTTACGGTGAATTTTTGTCACTTTTGGAAAGAGTTCTCCGTTTGTGCGGTGAATTGTAGCAAAAGTGCCAATGATTCATTTTCCACGGTTTAAACCCAATTGATGAGACATAATAAAGTTGTCATTCTTTTTGAATGACCAAGCAAAAGCTTGAATCAGCAAACCTTTAATTGTGTACATAAGGCACTGGAATCCCTTGGGTAACCCAAGGGATTCTCGCGCCAAATAAAGAAGTAAAGGGTGTTTGCTATGGAAGCTTTCGTTATTAGAGGCGGTAAAGCCTTAAAAGGTACTGCACAGGTCAGCAGCTCGAAAAATGCCATTCTTCCCATTCTCTCTGCTTGTCTTTTAACTACCGAAAATTGCCTTATAAAACAAATACCGGGTTTAGATGATGTTATTGGAATGTGTGAGCTTATAAACAATCTGGGCGCTGACATTCATGTAAATGGAAAAATAAGGGAGATTAATGTCTGTGCAACGGAATTAACCGGAAGTACGGCACCCTATGAAATTGTCAGCAAACTGCGCGCTTCCTTTTTGGTTATGGGCTCGCTTCTGGCCAGAACCGGTACGGCCAGGGTTGCCATGCCCGGCGGCTGTCCCATTGGCAGCAGGCCTGTGGATTTGCATTTAAAAGGCTTTGAAGCTATGGGTGCCCATATTGAAAACGGTCATGGCTATATTGAGGCACGCTGCCCGGACGGCCGCCTCCACGGAGCCCGGATTTATCTTGATTTTCCAAGCGTTGGCGCCACGGAGAATCTTCTTATAGGTGCTGTTCTGGCCGAGGGACAAACCATTATTGAAAATGCGGCATCAGAGCCGGAAATAAACGATTTAGCGGCTTTTCTCATAAAAATGGGTGCCCGGGTAACCGGTGCGGGAACGGATACCATTATTGTTCAGGGTGTGGAAAAATTAAACGGCACCGACCACTCTATTATGCCGGACCGTATAGAGGCAGGAACCCTCATGACGGCAGCAGCCATTACCAGGGGGGATGTAACTCTGGAGAATGTTGTGCCCGAGCATTTGAGGCCTGTTATAGCAAAGCTTCGGGAATCCGGCTTTGAAGTGATTGAAAACGAAACCTCAGTTAGAGTAAGAGGAGATGGCAGACCCAGTCCCCTGGACATTAAAACACACCCCTTTCCCGGTTTCCCCACGGATATGCAAGCTCAGTTTTCCGCCCTTTTGGCCTTTGCCTCCGGAACAAGCATGATTGTGGAAACCATTTTTGAAAACAGGTATATGCACGTCAATGAGCTTAAGCGCATGGGGGCCCTCATCCGCCTGGACGGACGAAGTGCAATTATTGAGGGGCAGGAGCACCTGCAGGGTGCACAAACCCGGGCTACCGACTTAAGGGCCGGTGCGGCCCTCATTCTGGCAGGCCTGGGTGCCAACGGAATCACAGAGGTATTGGATATTCATCATATTGACAGAGGCTATGAATTTATTGAAAATAAGTTACAGAGGCTGGGAGCGGATATCCGGAGGGTTGATTAATCCTCCGGCCTGTCCGGCGGGTTCCCCGTTGCCGGACAGAGTGGAGGAAACAAAATGAAACAAGAAGCTAAAGGCAGTCAATATAATTTTTTCGCTTTTCTTTCCCGTATGAAGCACATTTACCGATGGAGCCTCATGCGGAATGTCAATCCGGAAAACATTCAGGAGCATAGCCTGCAGGCAGCCATGATTGCCCACGGGCTGGCTGTTATAAAAAATACTTATTTCGGGGGAACAGTTAATCCCGAGGCTGTGGCTTTGAAAGCAGTTTATCATGACAGCAACGAAACGCTGACTGGGGATTTGCCCACACCCATAAAATACTTCAACCCCGAAATTGAAAAAGCCTATCACGAGCTTGAAAGCCTGTCACGGAAAAAGCTGTTAACCATGCTTCCGGAAGAAATAGCCCGTGCTTTTGAGCCCATTCTATTCTATGATGACCAATCGGAGGAGGGCAAGCTTGTCAAAGCAGCGGATCGCCTGTGCGCCTATATCAAATGCGTGGAGGAAACTAAGGCGGGAAACGGTGAGTTTCAAAAGGCTGAGCAGGCTGTGCTTGAAAAGATTAAGGCCCTTGATCTTCCAGAGGTTGACTTTTTTATGGAACATTTCATCGAGAGCTTCCGTCTGACCCTCGACGAGCTTAATTAATCGTTTTTCCAAGTGGGACAAATTACCTGATAAAAAGCATTGTTGATATGGCACTGGAATAGATTTATGACCGGGGGCCTATGCACCCTGGGCATAAATCCATACTCCATAGCGGCTTCCTATTCATATTCCAGATTAATGAATTTTAAAGTGCTTGCTACATGTGATACGCATTGCTATAATGGATTTTAAGGCATTTTTGCGGGTATAAAGATTCCGTAAAGAATTGCCAATACCGGTTTCGGTGATGATATACTTGGGAAGGAATGAAAAAGATGAAAGCAGTAATTTCCGTTTTGGGTTGCGACAGGGTGGGCATTATCGCCTCGGTTACAGGCATACTGGCCAAAACAAATGTAAATATTCTGGATATTTCCCAAACCATATTGCAAAATATATTTACAATGATTATGGTTGTGGATTTATCGGGGTTAACCGTTGAATTTGCCGAGCTTGGCACTATGCTTCAAAAAGCCGGTGAAGAACTGGGCGTAGAAATTCGCCTGCAAAGGGAAGAAATCTTTACAAGCATGCATAGGATTTAGGTGATAAAATGTTTAACGGCAATGAAATACTGGAAACCCTGACAATGATAAAGCAGGACAATCTTGATATACGTACCATAACCATGGGAATTTCCCTGAGGGACTGTACCTGTGAATCCGGAAGCAAAACCAGACAGCGGGCTTATGACAAAATAACCCGTATGGCTGAAAACCTGGTTAAAACCGGTGAGGATATTGAAAGAGATTTTGGCATTCCTATAATTAATAAGCGAATTTCCGTAACGCCCATTTCTCTGGTTGCAGAGGGCAGTGACGAAGAGAATTATGCCAAATTTGCCGTAACCATGGATGAGGCGGCTAAAGCGGTGGGAGTTAATCTCATCGGAGGTTTTTCCGCTCTTATTCATAAGGGCTACACCAAAGGCGACAGGCTTTTAGTTCAGGCCATCCCTGAAGCCCTGGCTATAACCGAAAGAGTCTGCTCCTCCGTTAACGTGGCTACTACCAAAGCCGGCATCAATATGGATGCTGTGAGGGATTTAGGCCAGGTGGTTAAGGACTGTGCTGAAAGAACGGCGGACAAAGGTGCTGTAGCTTGCACCAAGCTGGTGGTTTTTGCTAATGCTCCGGAGGACAATCCTTTTATGGCAGGCGCTTTTCACGGGATAGGCGAACCGGAATGCGTTATCAGCGTGGGCGTAAGCGGTCCCGGGGTGGTTGCAAGTGCTTTAAAGCAGCTTAACGGCGCCGATTTTGGAACTGTTGCCGACACCATTAAGAAGACAGCCTTCAAAATAACCCGTATGGGCCAGCTTGTGGCTCAGGAAGCTTCTTCGCGGTTAAAGGTGCCCTTTGGCATTGTGGATTTGTCCCTGGCTCCCACCCCGGCGGTAGGCGACAGTGTTGCCCACATACTGGAGGCCATGGGCCTGGAACGCTGCGGCACCCATGGTACCACGGCAGCTCTGGCGCTTTTAAACGACGCGGTGAAAAAGGGCGGTGTTATGGCTTCGTCCTACGTGGGCGGCTTAAGCGGAGCCTTCATACCCGTAAGCGAGGATGCAGGTATGATTGAGGCTGTTAAATGCGGAGCCTTAACCCTTGAAAAGCTGGAAGCCATGACCTGTGTATGCTCTGTGGGACTTGATATGATTGCAATTCCCGGGGATACCCCTGCTTCGACCATTGCGGCCATTATTGCCGATGAAGCGGCTATTGGCGTGGTTAACAGCAAAACCACAGCTGTACGCATCATCCCTGTTCCCGG
Organism: Bacillota bacterium; assembly: GCA_023424865.1. The sequence continues at coordinate 7,006 of JAFADM010000154.1, forward strand.
AATGAAGGTAGGCGATGTGGTGGAATATGGCGGCCTGTTTGGAAGTGCTCCTATTATGGCTGTCAACCGTTTTTCATCTGAAGCTTTTATTGCCCGCGGAGGAAGAATACCTGCACCTCTTCAAAGTCTTAAAAACTAGAAGCGGACGGGCGGAAGGATAGAGTCGTAAGGAGGCTTTTAAATGATATTCGAAAAAACTAAGGTACAAGGATTTACCATTGTGAAGGTGGAAGGGCAGGTTCGCCTTTCGACACAGACCGAATTCAAGGACTATCTGGATGGACTTTTCACAGACCATGGAAGCAGTACCATTGTTCTGGACATGGAAAAGCTGGAGTACATCAATAGCGCGGGAATCGGCATTGTGGTGGATACCTTTAAAAAATTCCGCGACCATGAAGGACGAATGATTCTTTCCGGTCTGTCAGCCGAGCTTTTAAAGCTTTTTGAAATGACAAAGCTTAACCGTTTTATTGAAATTTATCCCAACACGGAAGAAGCCATCTCAAAAGCCGGCCAGGATAAAGTCTGAAACTTGGAAAGAGGCGGTGGGGAATGATAACGGAGCGTTTTGAAGTAGGGGATATTGTGGAGATGAAAAAAGATCACCCCTGCGGAAGCAAGAACTGGAAAATAACCCGTGTAGGGGCTGATTTTCGTATGACCTGCCAGGGCTGCAATCATTCGGTTATGATTCCACGTGTTAAATTTGAGAAAAGTGTTAAGAGAATTGTTCAAAAAAATTCCGTTGAAAACGTCCGGCAGGAGGAACCCTAAACGGTTCTTGCCTGGGACGGGTATTTGTGTTAAAATAGACAGAACAAAGCAAGGGCGCTTGATAGGATGAATCAAGTGCTTTTTTAGTTTCTTTTCCCGGTGTGTAAGTAAACGGACAATGGCGTCTTCTAAAAGCCATTGTCCGTTTTTTTTGTCCACAGCTGCGCTGGAGGATAAGTTTTAAAAGAAGCGCCGGGAGTAACAACGGGATAGAAAGGAAATGCAAGATGCTGCCGTTTAACTTTTCTTTTCCGGTAAAGCTTGTTTTTGGTGTCGGTAATCTCTCTGAAATTGGAAGGCTGGCAAAAGAAACCGGGATGAAACCACTGCTGGTGACAGGCA
>JAFADM010000217.1 GCA_023424865.1 Bacillota bacterium
GTAAAGGGAGGCAGAATGCCGTCGTCCGTAATTTGAAAGCGTGATGCCTCCGAGTTATACAGGCTAACCGGCAGGCATTTGATTTTACGGGCGTACATCTCCCGGGCCACTTCAAGAATGGTTAAAAGATCCTTTTCCTTCTGGGTGGCGTTGTTGCCCTTGGCTTCAATATCTTCAATGGCTTCCTTTACCGAATCCGGACCCTTTGAAATAATATTGGCATCAAAGGTATCGGCACGGACACTGAAATAGGTTGCGTAAAAGGCTTCCGGATAATACACCTTAAACCAGGCAATGCGGAAGGCCATCATAACATAGGCCGCGGCATGGGCTTTAGGAAACATGTATTTAATTTTTTTACAGGATTGGATATACCAGTCAGGCACACCTTTATCCTTCATCAGCTCTTCCTGCTCCGGGGACAAGCCCTTGCCTTTTCTCACGCTCTCCATGATTTTAAAGGCTGTCAGAGGGGGCAAATCGTTTTTCATGAGGTAAACCATAATGTCATCACGGGTGGATATAACCTCTGCCAGGCCTGTCACGCCTGCTCTTACCAGCTCCTGGGCGTTGTTAAGCCACACGTCGGTGCCGTGGGACAGGCCCGATATGCGGATAAGCTCGGCAAACGTGGAGGGCATGGTGTCCACAAGCATCTGGCGCACAAACTTGGTGCCGAACTCAGGAACACCGAAGGTGCCCACCAGGCTGTCGATGCTCTCAGGTGATACCTCCAGCGGCTCAGTGCTTGAAAAGATGCCCATGGTCTTCTTTTCGCCGATGGGGATGCTCTGGGCATCCACTCCTGTCAGGTCTTCCAGCATACGGATAACCGTGGGATCGTCATGGCCCAGAATATCCAGCTTCAGGATACGTCCGCTGATGGAGTGATAGTCAAAATGAGTGGTGATAATGTTGGAGCCCGTGTCGTCTGCCGGCCGCTGAATAGGGCAGAAATCATAGATTTCCTTATTATGAGGCACAACCATAACGCCCCCCGGGTGTTGTCCCGTAGTTCGCTTTATCCCCGTACAGCCCGAAGCCAGGCGTTCTATTTCGGCCCGGGTTCCCACCACATTCTTTTCATCCAGATATTTTTTTACAAAGCCAAAGGCTGTTTTCTCAGCAATGGTGGCGATGGTGCCTGCCCGGAAGGTATAGCCCTCGCCGAAGAGCTCCTCCGTGTATTTGTGAGCCCTTGGCTGGTATTCCCCGGAAAAGTTAAGGTCAATATCCGGCTCCTTGTCGCCGTCAAAGCCGAGGAAGGTTTCGAAGGGAATATCGTAGCCGTCCTTTATAAGCGGCTGACCGCAGCGGGGACAATTTTTTTCCGGCAGGTCGAAGCCGCAGCCAATGGTCTTGTCCTTTTCAAAAAACTCGGAGAACAGGCAATGCCCGCAGCGGTAATGGGCAGGCAGGGAGTTAACCTCCGTAATCCCTATGAGGTAAGCAACGAAGGAGGATCCTACCGAACCCCGGGATCCAACCAGGTAGCCCTCATCCAGGGATTTCTTTACGAGCTTTTGAGCTATCATATACATTACCGAAAAGCCGTTTTTAATGATGGAGCCCAATTCCCTGTCCACCCTGGCCCGAACCAGCTCCGGCAGAGGCTCACCGTAAAGGGAGGCCACCTTCTCCTCGCTCATGCGCTTAATATCGTCCTCCGCACCTTCAATATGGGGCGGGAAGGTGCCGCTGGGAATAGGAATGACCTTTTCAATGCTGTCGGCGATGGCTACCGTATTCGTTACCACCACCTCGTAAGCTTTTTCCTCGCCCAAATAGGCAAACTCTTCAAGCATTTCCTCCGTGGTGCGAAGGAAAATAGGCGCCTGACGGCTGGCATCCTTATAGCCCTGGCCGGTTTGCAGAATTTCACGGTAAACCGCGTCGTCAGGATCGAGAAAATGGACGTCACAGGTAGCCACCACCGGCTTTCCCATTTTATCTCCCAGTGCCACAATGCGCCGGTTCAAATCCTTCAGGCCCTCTTCATCCGCCACCCGGCCTTCCCTTACCAGAAAGCCGTTATTGCCGGTGGGCTGGATTTCAAGATAATCGTACCTTTCGGCAATTCGTATAATTTCCTCCTCGGGCCGATTCCTTAAAATGGCTTGAAACAGCTCCCCCGCCTCGCAGGCTGTGCCAATAATCAGGCCTTCTCTGTATTTGGAAAAAAGGGACCAGGGTATGCGGGGCTTTTTATAGAAATAATTAAGATGGCTTTCCGATACAATGCGGTACAGGTTTTTAAGGCCAGTCTGGTTTCTTACCAGAATGACCGCATGAAAGGTATCGCAGTTTTTATAATCAAGAAGGCCTTTGGCGTCCATGCGTTCCTCTGCAATGAGGTAGGCTTCAATTCCGTAAAGAATCTTTATGTCCTTGTCCTGCTTCTTTTTAAGGCCTTCGCTGACATCCTGCGCTTCCGGAAAGCCCTGCACCACGCCGTGATCCGTAAGGGCCACAGCCTTGTGTCCCCATTTGGCGGCCCGGTTTATGAGATCCTTAACCGGGGTAATGGCATCCAGCTGACTCATCTGGCTATGAAGATGAAGCTCCACACGCTTAACGGGAGCATCGTCGGTACGGGTTTTAAGCTCCACTTCAATGAGCTCAATATCCCGGGCCAGCATCACCAGCTCCTTGGCATACATATCGTACTGGGCCTCGCCGTTAACCTTCAAATGCTTGCCCTTGACCAGCTTTTCCCTCACCACGGGCAGATCATCCTCCCTAGGGAAAAGCTTAATGGTAATAGA
>JAFADM010000219.1 GCA_023424865.1 Bacillota bacterium
AAAGACAACATCAAAAGCCGAAATTCTGTCGGTAACCACCATAAGAAGCTTGTCGCTCCCTACCTCGTAAACATTTCTAACCTTTCCCTTGATAAAAACGGGAAGATCAATAAAATCGGTATCTCGAATAAGCATTTCCATTCCTCCGCTTATAATAAATGCTCCAGTTTTATGCGCTAATTTACAGTACACCCTTTGTAGACGGCACTCCCTTGACATCGGGATCAATGGAGGCAGCCTGCTTTAAGGCCCGTCCAAAGGCCTTGAATACGGCTTCAATCCGGTGATGGTCGTTTTTACCGTGCCGGAGTATGGCATGAAGAGTAATTCCTCCGTGTACACAAACAGCTCGGAAAAATTCCTCGAACATTTCCGTATCCATAGTACCTATCTGCCTTGATTGAAAGGGTACGTCAAAATGCAGGTAGGGCCTGTTTGACAAATCCAGAGCCACTTCAGCCAGTGCCTCGTCCATAGGAATTACCGCATAGCCATAGCGCCGGATACCTTCCCGGCCTCCCAGGGCTTCCTTTATGGCGCCTCCCAAAACAATGCCTACGTCCTCTACCGAATGATGAACATCCACATGAAGATCACCATCGCACTCCAAAAGCAAATCAAAGCCTCCGTGGCCGGCAAAAAGGGTCAGCATGTGATCAAAAAAACCGATACCCGTTCGGATATTTCCCTTCCCGGTACCATCCAGGGAGAGGGTCAGCCGGATATCCGTTTCATTGGTTTTTCTTTTAATATCAGCCGATCTTGACATTTAACCGCTCCGTTTCGTTTTTTACATTATATCATGTCCCTTTGGGCTTTAAAATCTGATAAAATGCTAAAAAAAGGATAGCTTTCTCTGTGGATTATAGCGTTTGGAGCATTTTTTCAACAGCATACACTACTTTTTGCATTTCTTCGTCGGTACCTATGGTAATCCTAAGCCAGGGACCGGTTCTTTCGCCTTTAAAGTGTCGCACAAGAATACCGTCCTGCCGAAGGCGCTTCTGAGCCTCGGCCCCATCCCATCCGGGAAGGCTGACATAGAGGAAATTGGCCAGTGAATCGCTTACTCTGGCGCCAAGACCGGTTAGCTCTTTCCTGGTCCATTCCCGTGTTTCCATTATTTTTTTCCGGGTGGCATTAAAATAATCCACATCCTTATAAGCTTCTGCCGCGGCATATTGGGCCACATAGTCCAGGGTGTAGGAATTGAAGGAATTTTTTATCCGTTCAAAGCCTTCAATAAGAGCTGGATCCCCAATGGCGGCACCAATGCGCAAGCCTGCGAGGGATCGGGATTTTGACAGGGTTTGAATGACCAGTACATTGTCCCGTTCAAGGGTTAAATTAACAGCTGAAGCTCCCCCAAAATCAATATAGGCTTCATCCACAATAAGAAGGGTATCCGGCCGTCTTGAAGCCTCCCTTTCTATAACTTCCATTGGAAGCGCAACGCCGGTGGGCGCATTGGGATTGGCCAGAAGAATGGCTTTAAGGTTGTCGGGATAAGCGGCCAAATCAATAGAGAAATCCTCTTTTAAAGGAATTTTTTCATAGGATACGTTAAATAGCTGGCTGTAAACAGGATAAAAGCTGTAGGTAATATCCGGAAAAGCAATTTTATCCCCGCTGTTTAAAAAGGCCATAAAAGCAAAAGCCAATATTTCATCGGAGCCGTTGCCAAAAAAAAGCCGGTCCCAGGGGACATTGTAAAACAGGGAAGCAGCTTCCTTTAAAACGGCAACCTGGGGATCCGGGTAAAGCTTTAAGCTCTGAGCCGACGTGGCTTTTAAAAGCTCCTCCACCTTGGGCGACGGAGGATAAGGGTTTTCGTTGGTATTAAGCTTAATAAGGGTTTTATCCTTGGGCTGTTCCCCTGCGGTATAGGGGGTGATATTCCGCGCTGCGTTACTCCAGAATCTACTCATGAAGGCTTCTCCCCTTCCATTCGAATTTTAACGGCCTGGGCGTGGGCGGTAAGGCCCTCCGATTCTGCAAAGGCCGCAACATAGGGCGCCGCTTCAAGAAAGGCTTTTTTTGAATAGGAGATAACGCTGGTACGCTTGACAAAATCGTATACCCCCAAAGGCGAAAAGAAGCGGGCCGTACCATTGGTGGGCAGGGTGTGATTAGGCCCTGCAAAATAATCCCCCATGGGCTCTGGGGAGTATTCACCCAGAAAAACCGCTCCGGCATTAATAACGGAGGGCAAAAGACTGAAGGCGTCCTTCGTGTCAATTTCAAGATGCTCCGGAGCTATTCGGTTGGACAGGGCTATACCCTCTTCCAGGCTCTCTACCAATACAATGGCTCCGTAATTTTCAATGGATTTAGCGGCAATATCCATTCTTGAAAGCATTTTGAGCTGCTTATCCACAGCCTCTTCCACTTTATCCGCAAGCGACCGGCTTGTGGTAATAAGTATGGAAGAGGCCAGGGGATCGTGCTCTGCCTGGGAAAGCAGATCCGCTGCCACATACCCGGCATTGGCGCTTTCATCCGCCAGAATAAGAACCTCGCTGGGCCCGGCAATCATATCGATGCCGCATTGGCCGAATACCAGCTTTTTTGCCATGGCCACATAGATATTGCCCGGTCCCACAATTTTATCCACTCTGGGGATGCTTTGTGTTCCGTAGGCCATTGCGCCCACGGCCTGAGCCCCGCCTATGGAGAAAACCCGGGTGGCTCCGGCTATTTTGGCACAGGCCAGAATAAGGGGATCCACTCTTCCCCCTTTGCCCGGAGGCGAACAAAGGATGATTTCCTTAACACCCGCCACACGGGCCGGAAGGATGTCCATAAGTACCGTTGACGGAAGAGGTGCCGAGCCTGCGGGAGCATAGACGCCTACCCGGCCCATGGGTGATACCTTCTGTCCCAGAAAAACCCCTGCCGACCCCTCTGGGCTGTCGGTGGAAAACCAGGAATTTTCCTTCTGCTTTTCGTGAAAGCGGCGAATATTTTCCGCAGCCTTTTCAAGCACCTTCAAAAGCGCCGGATCGACCCATTCATAGGCCTTTTCTATTTCCAGGGGACTTACCTCAAGGCCCTCAGAGGCAAGCTCCACATGATCCAGCTGCTTGGTATAAAGAAGCACCGCCTGATCCCCCTGGGTTTTTACATCCTCAAGTATGCGCGTGACAGTGTCCTCCACATCGCGGCGATTTCCCGGATTTCTTTGCGAGAGGCTGAAAAACAGCTCCTCCATATCGTCTCTGCTATAGTCATATCGCTTCATAATTACTCCAAACGTCCGAAAGGGGACGTCAGCCTCCTTTTAAAAGCATTTCAATCCGATTTACAAGCATTTCAATCCGTTTTAAAGGCATTTAAAGCCAATGATTAAAGGTCGTACAGTTTTTTTCTTATTCCCTCAATGATTTGGGTTATGCGAACGTTCTCCATTTTCATACTCACCCGGTTTACCACAAGCCTGGCGCTGACATCGGCTATGGTATCCAAAACCACCAGCCCGTTTTCCTTTAAGGTGCGTCCGGTTTCCACCAGGTCTACAATGACGTCGGCCAAACCCACCAGGGGCGCAAGCTCAATGGAGCCGCTAAGCTTTATGATTTCAACCGATTCCTTGCGGTGATGCCGGAAATAGGCTCTTGCCACCTCCGGGTATTTGGTGGCGACACGAGAGATGGTCACGCTGTCCATCCTGCCCTCCAGCTCCTTAGGCCCGGCTACGCACATGCTGCATTTGGCAAAGCCCAGATTCAGCACCTCATAAAGATCCCGCCCCTCTTCCAAAAGGGTGTCCTTGCCTACAATACCGATATCGGCAGCGCCGTATTCCACATAAACTGGGACGTCGGCGGGCTTTGCCAGGAAAAAACGGATTTTGTTTTTTTCATCGGTTAGAATAAGCTTTCTGGAATTGCTTTTAAGCTCTGTGCAATCCAATCCAGCAGCTTCAAAAAGCTCAATGGAAAGCTCCGTCAGGCGTCCCTTTGAAAGGGCGATGGTGAGATATCTCATAGTAAAACCTCCCTTATGGCGCCGTCGGCTTCCACTCTTATAATCTTTTCGTAGCCCTTGGCCTTTGCGTATTCCTTCGCCTTTTCCTCACTGCCCACACCCATATCCAATTCTGCAGCAACGCCCTTTTCAATAAGGCTGTCGCAAAGCAGACCGGCTTCCTTCCTTGTTTCGGCAGCGTAAAGAATGAAAGCTCCGGCGGGCAATTGTTTTCCATTTTTCTTCTGTCTGTCCAAAGCCATAAGAATAAGGTTTATTCCCATGGAAAAGCCCGTTGCCGGACAGTCCATGCCAAAACGGGAGATAAGATTGTCATACCGGCCCCCGCTTAAGACAGGGAAGCCCACACCGTAGGTATAGCCTCTGAACACCAGCCCCGTATAGTAATTAAGACTTTGCACCATCCCTAAATCCACGGATACATAGCGTGAAAGGCCTCTTTCCTCCAATATCTCAAGTACGGTTCTTAAATTAGCCAGAGCGTCGGACGCTTTTTTACCGATGGCGGCCTCATCAATGCGGCCAAGAATGTCCTTAGACCCGAAAAGTCCGGGCAAATCCAGCAGAATACGCTTAATCTGCTCCTTCACCTGGTGTTTTATAAGGATCTGCTCCACACCTACAAAATCCTTTAAATCAATGAGCTCCCGTACTGCTTCCGACTCATCCGGCAAAAGCCCCGTTTCCTCCATGAGGCCCTTAAAAAAAGCAACCTGCCCGATATCAATTTGAAATTCTTCAATACCTGTGGCTTGAATGGCCTTTATCGCCATGGCGACGCACTCCGCATCTGCCTCAGGCGAGTTGATGCCCAGAATTTCGCAGCCTGCCTGGGTAAACTCATTCTGCTTTCCTCCCCCCAGTTGGCCAAAGCTGAAGGTATTACCAATATAAAAGCATTTCAACGGGAAGGTGTCCTCCCGCAGCTTTGTGGCTGCGACCCGTGCCACCGGAACGGTCATATCACAGCGCAGGGCCAGCAGGCGGCCTTTGGTATCACAGAATTTGTACAGGCTTTCCTGCTTGATGAGATCGCCGTCACCCGCAAACACATCGTAAAATTCAAAGGTGGGCGTTTCCAGCTCCCGATAGCCGTTAAGCGCCAAAACCCTTCTTAAACCGGATTCCAAAGCGCGCTTTTTCTTGCAGTCGTCAAAAAGAATGTCCTGAACGCCCTCCGGCGTGTAAATGTTCCATCGTTTCATACAGTGCTTCCTTTGCTTATTGATTATAATGGACAGTATAGGTCATTATTTCCTTTTAAAAAAATACTATTTTTAATTCATGCTATACCCGTTTGATTACTTATGCCGGCTTAGACACTTACACCGGCTTAATTGCTTCATCACTTCACTTAGATAAAGTATTAAATAGATAACGTATTTATTTTAGCACTGAGAGGCTTTTATGTCAAGAAGCTTTACCGACACCTTTTATACCTATGCAAAAAGACTGCCTGGTCCGGAAAAAACCGGTCGAAGGCAGTCTTTTTAAAAACAGTCTTTTTTAGGTATCGATAAACAATTTTATCGTCCTATATTTTATTGACCTACATACTGAACGCTACTTGAAAAAGCCAGATAGGGAAGATAAATAATAGGAAAGAGAATAGTGAGAAGGAATGAGCCAACCCCACCCTTTCCATAAGCCTTTAAGAAGTCATTCAGTGCAATAATTCCGATTACAATATTGACAAGCGGAACAAGATACAGCAATAACCAGTACCAGGGACGTCCGGCAATTTTAAGCATGGTATAGGTATTGTAAATGGGAATGAGAGCGGCCCACCCCGGTTCCCCCGCTTTACTGAAGAGAACCCAAAGGCTTGCAACCATAAGCACCATCAGGCCAAAATAAATTATTGGAAAAACCCCTGCGAAAAGACTTAGCACTAATGATTCAAAGTAACTATACTCTGACATAAAAGACCTCCCAATTCGGCTAATTTCGACTTATTATAACATTGTTTTTACATTTAATCAATATAGCTATAAATTTTTGTATCACAGGAATATTCAGGAATATCATTGTCACATGCTACTAAGATAAAATATAATTGGTGTTATACAATTGTCCTATTACGGACTTCCGCCACAGGAGAGACGCATGCTGATTATTCACTATTACCGTTATGACCAGGATTACAGCGGCTGGGATATCTGGCTATGGGAAAAAGGAGAAGAAGGGTCTGCATACCGGTTTAATGCCTTCTCCTCAATTCATATCGGCTCAGACTCCAAAATAGCTGAGGCCCGGATTGATGTTTCGTCCTTTCGCAAAAAGGAAGCCGGTCTGCTTATTCGAAGAGGAGGCTGGCATGACCGTGATGTTTCTGCGGACCGTCTTTTTACCCTGCTTCCACCCGGCACGGACGGAAACAGCCATCTTTACCTTTATCAAAATGATCCGGAGGTCTATTTTATCAATGACCCCCAACGCTATATCCCCTCCTTTGAAACGTCTGTTTTTCAAAGCTTTAACGAGATTTTTCTGCGGCTTCAGGTGGCATGCGGGCAAAATCTTTCAGAATCCCCTTTCAAGGTATTCGAAAACGGCAGGGAGATTCCTATAAAAGATGTAATTCCTTTAAGAGGCGCCATGGATTTTGTTATTAACCTGGAAGGCGCCATGACTCCAGGTTACACCTATACCGTAGCCAGAGAGGGCTACCGAACGGGAGCCGTGGCCTATGGCTTCATTTATGATACAGACGCTTTTGAAAGCCGTTTCACTTATGAAGGACAGGATCTTGGAGCAGCATGGACGAAGGAAGCCACTGCCTTTAAGCTCTGGGCACCAACGGCTGCAAAGGCTTATGTGAACCTCTATCAAAAGGGAGATGGACTCAATCTTATTGATCAAAAGCCCATGTGGAAGGATATACAGGGCACCTGGTCCCTTCTTGTTTACGGCGATCTCAACGGCGTGTATTACACCTATACGGTGGAAACTGAGGGAAGGCTTGTGGAGGCGGCAGATCCCTATGCTCTGGCATCAGGGGTTAACGGCAAAAGAAGCATGGTCATCCATATGGAAGAAGCCTCTCCGGAGGGCTGGGACCTGGTGGAGCACATTCCCCTTAAGACCCCTACCGACGCGGTCCTATATGAGGTCCATGTCCGGGATGCCACCATTCATCCGGCCTCGGGTATTATGAATAAAGGCAAATTCATGGGACTTGCCTGTGAAAACACCCTCTCTCCGGAGGGCTGCAAAACAGGTCTGGCCCATTTTAAGGAATTGGGCATTACCCACGTCCACTTTATGCCTCTGGCGGATTTTTACACGGTGGACGAAACCAGAATTCCCCAGGAGGAATACAATTGGGGCTATGATCCGGTGCACTACAATGTGCCGGAAGGCTCCTACGCCACCGATCCTTACGACGGCTTTGTCCGGATTAAAGAGCTTAAAGCCATGATAAAGGCTATGAAGCATAGCGGAATTGGTGTGGTTTTGGACGTGGTGTACAACCATACCTACTTTTCCTTTAAATCGGACTTTCATAAGCTGGTGCCGGGCTATTACCACCGGACAAACCGAATGGGCAGGTTCGGGGACGGTTCCGGCTGCGGCAATGAAACCGCCTCGGAACGCCCTATGGTAAGGCATTTTATGCTGGAATCCCTGCGCCGCTGGGTGAGGTATTACAAGGTGGACGGCTTTCGCTTCGATCTTATGGGGCTTCATGATGTGGATACCATGAAAGCCATCCGCAGCGAGCTTGACAACCTCTGCCCCTCCCTTCTCCTATATGGCGAAGGCTGGACAGGAGGGCCTTCCCTTCTGGACGGGCAGCTCCAGGCTGCCAAGGGCAATGCTTCAAAGCTTCCCGGAATTGGTTTTTTTAACGATCTTACCCGAGATGCCATAAAAGGGCATAATTTCCACGGAAGTGATCCCGGCTTTATTACAGGCGGGACAGGAATGGCCGAAGGGGTAAAATTCGGCATTGCGGGAGCCGTAGCCCATCCGGGAGTGGATTACGGAAAAATCGCCCACGACGGCTACCCCTGGGCCGCTCAGCCATGGAACTGTGTCAACTACGCTGCCTCCCATGACAATCTCACCCTCTGCGACAAGCTACTGGCAAGCCGCCCAGGACTTGAAGCTGCCGAATACGAGCAGCTTGTAAAGCTCGCTTCAGCCATTGTCCTTACCTCCCAGGGAATTCCATTTATGCCTCTGGGCACGGATTTTATGCGTTCAAAAAAAGGCCATCACAATTCTTATAATGCTCCGGACAGCGTCAATCAGGTGGATTGGTCCGAAAAAGCCCGCCATTTGAGCGTTTTTGAGTACCATAAGGGTCTCATTCAGTTAAGAAAGCAGCATCCGGCCTTTCGTATGTCCGAAGCGGAGGATATCCGAAAAAATCTGTTTTTTGAATACACCTCCGACACGGCTATAGCCTACAGCCTTAACAACCATGCCGGCGGCGACAGCTGGCATACTGTGTTTGTGGCCTTTAATGCGGAGGATAAGGAAATTGCGCTTTCCCTTCCCTTTAAAGGAGAATGGCATATGGTGGTTAATCATAAGAAAGCTGGCACGGACATACTTGAAACACTCACCGACGCTTCGGCGGTACTGCAGCCCCGCTCCGCACTGGTTCTTTATGCGGAATAAGGGAAACTTTTTTGAATAAAAGGCAGACAAACCCCAGGCTATGCAATACTATAGAAGAGTACCTTTATCCATTGGCAGCCTTTCTGCGCCTGCCTACACTAGATAAAAGGAGATAATAGGATGAAAAAAGGTAATTTAATTCTCTACATCACATCTTTTATGGCCGGCATGACCGTTATGGCCGTAGAGCTGTCCTGCTCGAGACTCCTTGCCCCCTATTTCAGCTCCTCCTCCATTGTATGGACCATTATCATCGGTCTCATCATGATTGGTATGAGCATCGGCAACATTCTGGGCGGACGCAGTGCGGACAAGCATAAGAGCCTGGGCCGGCTGTATTTCTACATCTGGATCGCTTCCATCTGGATCGCCTTAATTCCCTTTGTCGGAAAATATATAATTTCACTCATTATTGGCCTTGTAGTACTGGTTTTCCCCGGAAGCCAGCTTATTAACATGGGTGCGGCCCTGTCCTGCCTCGTTATCTTCACTCTTCCCCTTACACTCCTGGGCTTTGTGTCCCCCTATCTTGCCAAGCTCGGTATCCGGGATATGCAGGAAAGCGGCAAGGTGGTGGGTAAGATCAACGCCTGTAACACCATCGGCAGTATCATAGGAACCTTTGTACCTACCTTTTTTACCATCCCCTATATCGGCACCTCAAAAACCTTCCTCCTCTTTGCTCTGCTTCTAAATGTGGTATGCCTCATGTACTTTATTTTAAATAAGAAAAAGGCCTTTCGTAACATTGTGACCACTGTCCTTATTTTTGTCTTCCTTCTCATCCCCTTTGCCGATTCCTACGCTTACTGGAAAACAGGCCTTCTTTACGAGGATGAGTCTCTTTACAATTACCTCCAGGTGGAGGAAACCGAGGATTCGGTTATCCTGTCCACCAACGTAGCCTTCGGTGTTCAGTCCATTTATAAGAAGGACGGCTCCCTGTCCGGTTATTATTATGAATATGCTTTAATGGCCCCCTTTTTCATGAAGGAGGCCTCCCTGGAAAAGGACATGGATGTTTTAGTGCTGGGACTTGGAACCGGCACCTACCCCAAGCAGCTCAAAAAGTATTTTCCCAATGTTGAAACCGATGCGGTGGAAATTGATAAAAAAATTGCCGATTTGGCAGGCAAGTACTTTAATTTTACGGAGGACGAGGCCAATGTGTACATTGGTGACGGACGCATGTTCTTTAATGATCCGGCAGCCAAAACCTATGACATTATCCTTGCCGACGCCTATCAGGACATCACCGTGCCCTTTCACATGTCCACCCAGGAATTTTTCAATACCGTTAAGTCCCACTTAAAGCCCGGTGGTATTCTTATTGTTAATATCAATATGAAATCCGGCAATTTCACCGGTGTTCCCGAGTACCTGGCAAACACCGTGAAAAGCTGCTTTGCAAAGGTTTATAAGACCGATTTAAGTATGGTTACCAACTCCCTCCTTTTTGCCAGTGACGATGCGAACATGCTGGAAAACTTCCGCCGGAATCTTCCGGAAAGCATTGGCCCGGACCACGACCTCTATCAGATTTCCCGCTACGTGGACAGCCATCTGGACGAAATGACGGATGAAACCCTCCTTCTGAAGGATGATCTGGCACCGGTAGAAATATTGGGGCAAAAATCCCTGAACGAAATTGTTTCCACCGAAATTGCCTATTTTAAAACCGGCATACAGGGAAAAAGCCTTCGTGAGCTTTTAGAGATGATCTCCAATTAAGCTGATTTTAAAAGACGGGGAGGCCCTCATGTCGAAAACACCTATGCTCATTGAAAATGAGATTTATGTAAAAAGCTATGACATCGATGTCATGGGCATTGTAAGCAATATTGTCTATGTGCGCTGGTTTGAGGATTTACGCCATGTGTTTTTAGATAAATATTATCCTTACCAAAAAATGATAGCGGAGAGTATGTCCCCCATTCTTATGAAAACGGAAATTGAGTATAAAACACCCCTTACCATCTATGACAGGCCTTTGGGTCGTTGCTGGATGTCGGATATCGGCAAGAGCCGTTGGGAAATGACCTTTGAGATTCTTTCCGATAAGGCGGTGCATTGTACTGGAAAGCAATGGGGCTGTTTCTACTCTGTCGATAGTAAAAAGCCCGTTCCCATGCCAAAGGAGATTGCACTTGGCTACCGGCAGGAAGCGGAAGACTGAGGCTGATTTACAAATTCCCAATGTAGGTTTTCACTCCTTCCATTATTTGTAAGGCGAAAGCACTGTGGAGTAAGTCAATTAAGCAATGGCCCCATTCAAGTTTACTTAAATCATCTTGTATTTTTTTATGAGAAGGGTTATACTAACTACCACCGGGATAATAACCGGGCTTTAATTTGTAAAATGAATTGAATAAGGTTGCGGCAATGAAAAAAGACTCCGCCCTTTTAAATCCCCAAAGAGAGCCGGTGGTTGGTGTAAACCGGCAGGATTTAAGGCTTATCCGCTTTTGGAGCCGTCGGTGACGAACCGAAGGGGAATGC
>JAFADM010000269.1 GCA_023424865.1 Bacillota bacterium
TCCTTGAGGAAATTGATGGTCTTGTCCATCTTTGATTTGAATTCATTGTAATTGAGAACTGCCATGATTATACCTCCCTCGCTACGAATGTACCCACGTTTTCACCATTTAAAACCTTAAGGATATTTTCAGGCTCTTTAATGCTGAAAACTAATAAAGGAATGTTATTATCCATGCAAAGAGACGTTGCGGTGGAGTCCATAACTCCCAACTGTCTCTGCAAGACGTCAATAAAGGATATTTTGTCAAAACGAACCGCATTGGGGTTCAGCTTAGGATCACTGTCATAGACTGCGTCCACATTTTTGGCCAGCAGGATTACCTCTGCCTCAATTTCCGCTGCACGCAATACGGCTGCCGTATCTGTTGAAAAATACGGATTACCTGTTCCGCAAGCGAATATGACGACTCTCCCCTTTTCCATGTGACGCATGGCGCGGCCACGGATGTAGCTTTCAGCCACTCTGGGCATATCCAGTGCGGTTTGTACCCTGGTGGGAACATTTCTGAATTCTAGAGCATCCTTAAGAGCCAGAGCATTAATAACAGTTGCCAGCATACCCATATGGTCGGCTGTGGTCCGATCCATGCCGGTACTGCTGCGTCCTCTCCAGAAATTGCCTCCGCCAACTACGATGCCGATTTCTACACCGGTTTCCCATGCCTGCTTGATTCTGTCGCTGATTTCGGATAGGATTTCCTGATCAATACCGTTACCCTTTTCCCCCGCTAACGCTTCGCCACTGACCTTTAGCATGACTCTCTTATATTTCAAGCTCATAGAATCCTCCCTTAATCTATAATTATTTTAACACATTAAAAGGGGGTATGATGATAAGTTATATCAAAATACCCCGCTTTTTAGACAGGAATCGGGTTCCCGTATGTTACAACGGGAAATTTTTTTCCCGCCATTATTACTTAATTTGCTTCATAACTTCATCAGCAAAGTTTTCTTCCTTCTTCTCGAGGCCTTCTCCTCTTTCGAAGCGGACGAATCTGCGGATGTTGATGTTTTCGCCGATGGTTGCAATCTTCTCTTTCAGAATCTGCTCAACGGTTTTTTCACTGTCACGAATGAAAACCTGCTCTAAAAGACAAATTTCCGTGTAGTACTTTTCGATTCTTCCGTTAACCATTTTCTCGGCAATGTGCTCGGGCTTGCCTTCATTGATAGCCTGAACCTTCAGGATTTCCTTTTCCTTTTCGATAACTTCCTGAGGTACTTCCTCTCTTCTTACAAAGAGAGGATTGTATGCGGCAATCTGCATAGCAACGTCCTTTACGAAAGTACGAAATTCTTCGTTCTTTGCAGCAAAGTCGGTTTCGATATTAACCTCAACGAGAACGCCAATACGTCCGCCGCCATGAATATAGGCTTCAACAAGACCTTCGGATGCAATTCTTCCAGCCTTTTTAGCAGCGGTAGCAAGACCCTTTTCACGAAGAAATTCAATGGCCTTTTCCAAATCGCCTTCGGTTTGTGCTAATGCTTTTTTACAATCCATCATGCCTGCGCCTGTTCTCTCACGCAGATCTTTTACCATTGTGGCTGTGATTTCCATGACATTTCCTCCTGTATGCTATCGTGTATTAAACCGTTGCTTCTTCCTCGACCTTTTCGGCTAATTCTTCAGGAACAACACCCTCTTCGCCGCTTAAGGAAACGACAGAGTCGGTTGCAGCTGAACCCATTTCGCCTTGCTTAGCTTCGATAACAGCGTCAGCAATTTTCGCACTGATAAGCTTAACCGCGCGGATAGCGTCATCGTTGCCGGGAATAACATAATCAACTTCGTCGGGGTCGCAGTTTGTATCAACAATAGCTACAATGGGAATACCAAGCTTTCTGGCTTCCAATATAGCGTTTCTTTCCTTCTTGGGATCTACGATGAAAAGAGCAACAGGGTGCTTTTTCATTTCGGTAATACCGCCAAGGTTCTTTTCAAGCTTTTCCATTTCGAGCTTCAGCTTGCTGACTTCCTTTTTGGGAAGAACTTCAAAAACGCCATCCTGCTCAAGCTTCTTAAGCTCGTTGTAACGGTCAATACCCTTACGAATGGTCTTGAAGTTGGTGAGCATGCCGCCCAGCCAGCGATTGTTGACATAGTACATGCCGCAACGCTCAGCTTCTTCCTTAATGGCGTCCTGTGCCTGCTTCTTTGTTCCTACGAAAAGAACGCTTCCGCCTTCCATTACCAGGTCGCGGATGAAGAAGTAAGCTTCATCAATTTTCTTAACGGTTTTTTGAAGATCAATGATATAGATTCCGTTTCTTTCGGTGAAGATGAATTCCGCCATCTTGGGGTTCCATCTTCTGGTTTGGTGACCAAAGTGCACGCCTGCTTCGAGCAGCTGCTTCATAGAAATAACTGACATAATAAGTCCTCCTGTTTTGTTTTTTTCCTCCGCTGCCATCCTCTTTATCGGACACTTTCAATACTAAATTAAAAGAACTTTCCCATAAATCCGACAGCGTGTGTATTTAAAATACCCGTAACATTATAGCATGGGAAATTAACAGTGACAATAGCAAGTTAAAAATTCTTTAAAGTGCATAAAAACGCGTAAAATCAAAATGTATAAAACTAATTAAAACCTTTAAAGAAACCCCTTAAAATGAGCGTCCGCCTCCCCCATGGGACCGGCCGCTGCTGCCTGTATGAACCGAGCTTCTGCTTCCCCCTGAACCGCTGCCCGGAGGGGGATTTTTGGGAATATGAGTTTTGGTTACGGAGGTTCGAATATAAATGTCTCTGTTGTCATCTAAGTGAAAGGACTGGGAATCCAGATAAGTTGAGGCGTTAACTGTTTTTTTACCCTTATTTCCCCCAGCCATAATTGCAACGGTAATACCGCTGATAACAGCAGCAATTAAGAGATATACGCCGCTATTGTAAAATGAATGCATAAAACGCTGGGAAAGAGTTAAATCCTCATCCCGATAATCGTTATAATAATCCTTTTCGCCGGTTTCCGTATCATAATTGTATTGATCCTGGGGAATGCCTGCTTTCAAAATGGCTTCCGTTTCGTCCAGAAAAAAGTCGGCGCCTTCGGCATAGAGACCCTCGGAAACATAGGAAAAAACCTCGTCCAAAATGGTATTAATCCTTGAATCGGTAAAGTAACGAATAGCCAGGCCCGTCGTGGATATATAAAATTCCCTGTTGTCCATATCGATGAGAAAAAGAAGTCCGTCGAATTGAGGGCCGATACCAAAGCCGTTATCATCGAAAAAATCGTCGGCGTAAGCACGGGTTGTTTTTCCATCGGCGTTTTGGATAGTCAGTATAACCACATCCATGTCATAGGTGTCCACCAGGGCAAGGGCCTTTTTCATGAGATAAGCCTCGTCTTCCGTGGAGAAGAGATCGGCTTCGTCATAAACCTTCAGGCTTATATCCAGAGCACCGGCAGGAAATACGGCTGTCATAAGAAAGAAAAGTATCAGAAAAACCGTATAGGCATTCTTCTTCATAGGAACATCCCTCCCGCCAGCATAATGAGGTAAAGCCCTCCCAAAAGACCAAAGAGCCAGGCAAAGACACGCTCCTTGCTTATGGGAAGCTTGCCCACTACCTTGCCGGTCTGGCCGTTCATTGCAAACATGTACTTTTTATCGCCATGCTTGTAAATAAGCATCCATAGAGGAAGAAGGGCGTAATCTGCGGCTTTGTCGGTGACATGGGCATTTTCGTTTCTCACCTGAACAGAGGTATAACCGTTAATGGTTCCCATAATATGGGTCCTGGCATCCGTCTGAACACGGCTTAAAATACGCGGAAAAACATCATCCTTGTCTTTGTCATACTTTTCTGCCAGGTAACCCGATAAAAAGGACATGGAAAAGGGCTTTAGCTTACTGTAATCATAAGGCTCCAGAAGATCCATTGTGAAATCGTCCATTTTTGAAGAACCGTCGGCAGGCACATTATGAAAGCTCATGCAGCCATCCCGGTATACTTCAAAATGCTTTGTCTCCGTATAGCGGTAATCGCCCTGGGTCCAGCTCCTGACTGTTTGAGCCGTGGCGCTTACGGTGGCATTCACATGACAGTCATATAGCCAGAAAGGTATGTACATGCCCGTAATTTTTTCAAGCTGGGGAGCTGCTTTAAACGCAGCAGGCACCAGGGGCTTTTTCCCGCACCATTTTTTGAAGGCTTCAACCGCCTTTGCCTTGTCAACGGTAAATGGAATAACCTTAGACGGCTTGTATGCACCCGAAAGCTGGGAGGGGAAAATGGTTGGATTATGACAAAAAACACAAAAGGTGGCAGCTGTAGTTGCATCCGTTACAATTTCTGCACCGCAGTCGGGGCAGCTGTATACCCGGGCATTCTTTTGAAAATCCTCATCGGAAGCGCCGGTGTTTTCAGATGTGTCAGAAGACCACTGAGCTTCTTCCCCACTTGTTTTTTGCTCGGCATTGAGCTCCTCCACCTGTGAAATGGTGAAGGAACCCAAACAAAATTTACAGTCCAGTTTTTGGGTCTCTGCGTTAAAAGCCAGAGAGGCAGCGCATTGAGGGCATTTATACACTTTTACGGCCATTACATTGACTCCTGTTCCGGAATATGACACGATTTCCTATGGGTATACTGAGGGACGCTCCCCTCTTTAAGAAACAACATCGCCTTCATTAAAGGGATCACCGCAATTAGGGCAGAATTTAGGCGGATTTTTAGGGTCAACAGGATTCCATCCGCATTTGCTGCATCTGTAATTTCTGGCGGCAGGGGCCTCAGGTTTTTTAGAGCCGCAATTAGAGCAGAAACGGCCCTGGTTTGAAGCACCGCAGGAGCAAAGCCAGGCTTCATTGCCGGATGCCTCGCCTGCTGGGGCGGATTGCTGAGGCGTGCTCGAGTTGTTATTATTTTGGTTGTAGCCTTGGTTGCCTCCCTGCTGATTTTGCTGCTGCATCTGGTACTGATTGGTCTGGGACGCAGCCCCCATAAAGCCTCCGCCAGCCTGCATGCCTACGCCCATGCCCATAAACCCGGACATGGCGCCGTTTGCATTGGAGCCGGCAGATTCCAATCCACGGGCAATGGCACCCTGCACATAGCCCTCACGGACGGTAGGATCAGAAAGCATGGCGCCCTGGTTGCGCATATTGATAAGCTTCTTGGATTCCTCGTCATAGGAAATGCTGTTAATGCCAACGGATTCAATTGACATGCCCCGTCTTTGAGTCCAGTCGCTATCCAGGATTCCGGACATGTATTTGGCAAGCTCCATGCTTTTGGATGCCACATGCGAAATTCGGATGCCGTCTACGGACATTTGATTGATTGCCGTTTGAAGAGCCGTCAAAAATTCCGACAAATACAATTTATGTATATCGGTTATTTCAACATGATCCTGATTTTTAGGGATGGCTTCGGCATAAAACTTAATGGGATCCACGATCCGTATGGAAAAATAGCCGTGGGCTCTTAAATAAAGCTCGGCATTATAAAAATTATCAAAATAGTTTACCGGGTTGACAGTGCCGAAAGCGATGTTTTTAATTTCCTGGGTATTGATGAAAAATACCTTTTGGGCATAAGGGGCACCGCCACCGTATTTAATGCGGGTAAAGGCTTCCTTGATTGCCTCACCATACTCACCGTTAAAAAGTGAGGGGGCAGTGGCATTATCAACCTTGTAATAGCCGGGTTCCGCACTGTAATCAATAATTTTTCCGCCATCCACCAGCATCATGAACTGGTTGGGATAGACATGGATTACCGAGCCATTGGTAACCAGAGAATCGGTGCCTTTAACATTGCGGTTGCGCTTATCATTGGAGCGCACCTTTACACCGGAGGTGAGAACCGTTGTATCACTCATATTGCCGGCCTCTAAAACCTCAAGCCATTGATCGGCTAACCCTCCCTGAATGGCTCCTATGGCTGCTCGTATAATTCCCATTTCCAAATCTCCTTTTCTAATTTACTCTTCGAGAAAATGATTGAGGCCTTTTTAATTCCTCTTATTCATCCTCTTCATTCCCATCATGCTTGGGATTGCGCTTTACCAAAATGGCAGCTTTTGATACTGCTGCAATAATATCTACTTCAAATTGAGCTTTAAGATTATTAATTCTTGAGTAAACCTGTCCTTTTTGTGTAATTATGTACAAAGGAGGCAGATCGTTTAAAGCCTTGGCGGCAATATCCAATCTGCACCGTTCGCAGCGGCATATTTTCATATCGTCTGCGATGTCATCAATGACTTCATATACCAGTTCTTCCATATAATTTCTAAGTGAATGCATATAAAATTCCTCCACCCCATAGATAATATTTATCCTAAATATAACAAAAAAAACAAAATCCTTTTCGTTTACGCCCTCTCCTACTTTTAAGAAAAGCAGGAGAGCATCCATGTTAAGAACTTCAAGCCATTTGTCACTTCAGATTACTTTCATAGCGTTTGTTGGATATAAAAGGCCGCTCAAATAGCCTCTTTGCCCGTATAGGCCATGGTTCCGACGGGTCGATGGGTTTTATCAGGATGGTTTTCATGCCATAAAGGTTCCCCCCTAAAACATCGGTAAAAAGCTGATCTCCCACCATAGCCAAATTTTGCGCAGGGAGATCCATAAGCTTAACTGCCTGATGCAGTCCCCCTCGGAAAGGCTTATGAGCCTTATAGATAAATTTTATGCCCAAGGGCCGGCAGAATTTCTCCACTCTTTCCCTGTGAGCATTGGACACAATGACCGTTTTAATTCCCCGTTGGTTGAGACCATGAATATATTCAATAACATGGCGGCCCGCATCCTTCTCATGGGTAGCCACAAGCGTATTGTCAATGTCCAGTACCAAACCCTTAATACCTTTGGCCTTCAGCATATCCGCAGTAATCGAATAAATACTTTCAATATAGGCATCGGGTGTGAGCAGTTTTCCCATTAAAGCCTCCCTTGATAATCTCTTGTATTCTCCTGATAATTATTGTAAAAAACTATATTTCTAGCTTACACTACCCGGCCCGCATATGCAAGGACAGGCTCCTTTCGAATTCGGAAGAAGCCTGTAAAATTGCCATGTTGAGAGATTAGGAACGAAGAGACGAGGAAAAATTATCTA
>JAFADM010000389.1 GCA_023424865.1 Bacillota bacterium
AATACCGGGCATAAGCTCCTCAATGGGCTGCGCCTGATTAAAAGCAATGCCGCAGCGAATTTCATCTTCTCCGTTAACCACATAAAAGCGTTTGGCACCCTGGGCGATATCCGGGTACTGTCTAACCAGAAAGTCCATTAACCGCTGTGCCGCACTCTCCTCTGTTTTCGCGCTTGCCCCAATAAAGTGCATGTCCTGGCATGAACAAAGCTCAAGGGTATCCAGGCCATTGCGCTTTTTAACAGGCAGAAAAAGCGCAAGCTTGCGGATTGCTCCTTTTTTATGCAGATATTCCTCGAAATAGGGTGTGTCTCCAGGTTGAAACAGGCTGCCTCTAAGCCAGTCATTGTAAAGATAATCCCAGGCCCGTCGAATTTCAGGCTCACTGTTGGTCACAAGCAGTCTGACACAGGTTTCAATTCTTTCCGGAACAGGCTGTTTAATTGTAAAACCGCTGTCTGTAGGGAAAGTCTTATCAAAAGGTCCATCCTCAATAAAAAGATGGTAAACAAAACCCCCATCCTCCTTTTTGCCGTTTCGGCCGAATAGGCGGCCGGTATAGCCGGGAAGGGCTCTGAACAAGCTTCTGACTGCATGGTCTTCAATTCCTTCGGAACTGCCGCGGGAAAAGACAAGATGGCTCACGGACGGAATTTTCTCGGACTGCACCGATATATGAAAGGGTGCGTCGGCACTGTACCTGGCAAAGAAAAAATGCTGATCCCCTCTTTTATATTCAAGGGGAGTCATTCCGATAGAGGCCCTGACTTTTTTGCACAGTGCCTGCTGGGAGCCGTAGCCGTATTCCGCTGCAACCTCTGCCAGAGACATGCGGGAGGCGCGGATGCAGCACAGCGCTTCGGACAGCCTGCGTTTACGTATGTATTCTTTAATGGGATGTCCCGTGGTACTGTAAAAATCCCGGTAGAGCTGCATGGGAGAAACATAGAAGGCACGGGACAGGGTGTTGACGTCCAGGTCATCGGAAAGATGCGCCTCCACATAGGCAAGCGCTTGGGAAATATAGCTTAAATCCATAGGTGTTACCGTTCCGTTCCAGGCGGTCTGGCCCTGCCGGAATGGGGTAGCTCCGCCTGGGAAGCTTAAGCAGGGGAGGCTTTTAAACCCCTCGTTCCTTTCGTATGCGGTTTAAAAATTCCAGAAAGGTTTCACCGGCTTCCTGATAAAACAGTGTTCCGAAATGGTAAGGTGTCATAGTGACGTTCTTCGCCACCGTGTAAAGCGATATATGGGGCTCATGGCCGTGCTTTATGATGTAATCCTTGGCAGTAGCAATGATTCTTCCGTATTTCCGGCTGTCACTGGCATTTCGAAAATCCAGAGTCCGGCCCAGAATTTCCGTGGCAAATTCCGCAAATTTCTCCTTGGAGCAGGCCAGCTCAAAAAGTCTGGCGGAATCCTCCAATTCCGGAATAATCACATGATAATCTCCGCCAAGCTCGGAAATAAGTCGGGCGCAGGTCAGAAGCACGTCGGTAAGAAGGTAATACCCCATAAGAGCACTCTGAAAATCGCTTTTCTTGAATTTTTCAGTCCAGGACCCCAAAATGTCGGGGATATCCTCCTTACAGGCATAACGGAGCCGGTCGCCTACAGGGGTGTCTCCGGGCTGCATACGGCTGCCGCAAATTTCTCCGTCCTCAATGTCCGTAGCCCCGATGATTTGGCCCCTTCGGGCCAGCCCTACAAAACGGTGAACCTTAAGGGCTTCGGTATAAGAGGCGGGCAGTGCCTCAATGGTATCCACCGCAAGGCCGATGCCGATGGTAATGACCGCGTGGGTGGTTCGCTCAAGAGCGTACTTCAGGTTCTGGGAAAGGGCATAGGCCTTCTCATAGATGTCCTCACCCTCAGAGTCCTTCAAAAGAAGAACAAGCCTGTCAAAGCTTCTGAAAAACCACAGAACGTCGGTGCGCTCCTTTAAAAGCGCATTGACATAATTGCGTATGGTGAGAATATGCTGGTATTCGGAAACCTCAAACTCTATTTTTGCTTCCGCAGCAAGGTAGTGCTCCGCCTTAAGGTTCATGCCGGTCATGGCGGCTCTGTCCAGTGCGGAGGCGGAGTCAATTCCGCCGAGAATGAGCTCTTCAAGAAATTTTTCAGCAGCAATAACACCTGCCGTTTTCATGTGAAACGGATAGAAGTCCGGATCCTGTGCCCTTTTCTGCATTCCTGCAAAACGTTCTTCGGCAATGTCCAGGGCCAGCTCGAACTTATATGAAACGGTTTCCAAAAGGGCGTAATCCTCATCGTTGCGTTTTGGACCGTCATTTATAAGAATACCCAAAAGCCAGGGCATGTTCCATTTTAAGCACTTGAAAAGCTCTGCTTCTCTAAAACCGGCGACTCCCGATTTCATAACGAGAAGGTCAGGCTTCAGCTCCTGAATCATTGGAAGGGCGAGTTCCGCTTCGGCTGTTTCACCGCACATGCAGTACCGGGGCCCCGCCTTGGCTAGGGCGGCATGGATATTTTCACGTTCGGAAATATCCTTCTCTAGTAGAAATACCTTTAACATGGGACTTTACACTCTCCTGTAAACCGGGAGATTTTTTGCCTCCTACAGCTCTTTTAAAAGCCAATTGTACTATCTATATAAAACTATTGACGGGTTTTTGTAAAGTAGAAAATTCGGACCATTTATTATGCAATTTATACGAAATGAGGTAAGAGGTCAGCTGACCATAAGAACTGTGAGATTTTACCCTTAAGCATCCTGTTATCGCTCCAGCGCTCAATTAAGCCAAATGATGAATCAAAAGGCCTAAAACAAATGCGTTGCAATGAGCACAGCTTGATTATATAATAAATCTATATGTTCAAATTTAAGTTTAAAAATCGGCCTTGGCGCATCAAGTCAACATGCCGCTGTCGGCGTCGCGGGCATTACGGGAGGTAGTTTTATGGCAGGAATAATCGTAGTAGGTACCCAGTGGGGAGATGAGGGCAAGGGCAAATATATTGATATTCTGTCCGAGGATACGGACTTTGTTGTACGTTTTTCGGGTGGTAACAACGCCGGTCACACCATTGTTCATGAAGGCGTCAAGTATGCTCTGCATCTTATTCCTTCCGGTATCTTGAGAAAAAATGTCACCTGCATTGTAGCTAACGGTGTTGTGGTGGATCCCGCCGTCATTCTCATGGAAATTGACAGGCTCAAGTCCCAGGATGTGGAAATGGCTACCCTCTATATCAGCGACAGAGCTCATGTTATTATGCCCTGGCATACGGAGCTGGATGCGCTTCAGGAAGCTAAGAGAAATAAAACCGGGGGAGGCCTGGGCACCACCAAACGGGGTATCGGACCGGCCTATACGGATAAAGCGGAGCGCAGCGGCATACGCATGGGCGATCTTATGGATGCCGAGCTCTTTAAGGAAAAGGTTTATTCCAATATTGAAATAAAAAATGCCGTAATAGAAAAAATCTATGGCGGAACACCTTTGGATCCCGAAAAGATCATCAATGACTACCTGACCTATGCCGAACGCTTAAGGCCTTATGTCAGAGATGTGAACTCCCTTATTCACGTTGCCCTGGAAGAGGAAAAGGTTGTGCTGTTTGAAGGCGCACAGGCTACCTTCCTGGACATTGATTTCGGAACCTATCCCTATGTCACCTCCAGCAATCCTATTGCCGGCGGTGTATGCACAGGCGCAGGCGTTGGCCCCAGAATGATTACCGAGGTGCTGGGGGTAATGAAGGCTTACACCACCCGTGTGGGATCCGGACCCTTTGTCACCGAGCAGTTGAATGAAGTTGGCGACACCATCCGTGAATTTGGACATGAATATGGCACCACCACCGGAAGGCCCCGCCGCTGCGGCTGGCTGGATACGGTTATGCTCAAATATGCCGCAAGGCTTAACGGGCTGACCGGCCTATGCATGAACCATCTGGATACCATCGGCAAGCTGGATGAAATTAAGGTTTGCGTCGCTTACAAGCTTGGCGGCAAGGTGATTGATTACTATCCGTCCAATCTCCGTGAGCTGGAACGCTGCGAGCCCGTATATGAAACTCTGGCCAGCTGGAAGGACCTGGATATCTCCAAGGCCAGAAGGTTCAACTCCCTTCCCGAAGCCGCCCGCAATTATGTGAGAAAGATTGAGGAGCTGGTGGGCGTACCCATGAAGTATATTGGTGTTGGACCTGGAAGAGAACAGACCATCACCCTTTGATAAAAATCCATTCGGAACAGGGTAAGCACAGGCTCCCAGTTTGTAGGTTCATGCCCTGTTCCGATTAAAACCGAATAGCTAAAAACCGGATATTCTGTTCCCAGATCTCCCGTAAGCGGACTATAAAGGCCAATGGGTCAAGAGGTGAAGTGAATTGGATATACTCATAACCACACAGGAAGGACCCCTTCGGGATATTTACTTCCCGGAAGAGGTTTTGGAGAGATTAAGGCCTCTGGGCAATCTCCGTTTCAATGATACGGGAAGCCCCTTTACACCCGGTGAGCTGGCAGAGGGCCTGAAGGGGGCACAGGTATGCATAACCCACTGGGGCTGTCCTTCTTTTACACCTGAGGTGCTGGCTCACGCCGAGAAGCTAAAGCTCATTGCACATGCGGCGGGAAGCGTAGGCTCCCTGGTTAATGCCCAGGTTTATGAAAAAGGCATTAAGGTGTCCAGCGCCAATCCCATTATGGCCCGTTTCGTGGCCGAAGGCGTTCTGGCCTACTTTCTGGCAGGCTTGAGGCTCATACCTCAATTTGACAGCGCCATGCGAAAAGGCCTGTGGATTGATCACACTACGGACGACCGTACCCTTTTCGGGTGCCGCCTGGGGCTTGTGGGCCTGGGGACGGTGGGAAGATACCTGTTGGATCTTTTAAAGCCCTTTGATGTAAAAATAAAGCTCTATGACCCTTACCTTAAGCCGGGGTCCTTAAGTCAGTATCCTTTTGTGGAGCTGGACAGCCTGGAAAACGTCTTAGCCTTCGGAGACATTGTTTCCGTTCACGCCTCCCTGACACCGGAAACCTACCGGCTGGTGGACGGGGCAAAGCTGGATCTTATCCGTGAGGGTGCCCTTTTTGTCAACACCTCCCGGGGAAGAGTCATCGATGAGGCCGCTCTGGCCGAAAGGCTTAAAGCACGCAGACTGAGTGCCGTCCTGGACGTTTACGAACAGGAGCCCCTGGAATCGGACAGTCCCCTTAGGGAGCTGGACAATGTCATTCTCATGCCCCACAGGGCGGCAGGGCCTTCAAGACATCAAATGACCCACGCCATGGTGGATGAGATCGAGAGGCTTGCCTCCGGACAACCCCTGGCTTATGAAATCGGTTATGAACAGTTTCAGCGTATGACACAAAATGATCTTAAAATGGATGCCATTAAAAAACGGAGCTGAGGGCAAGGATAAAAGCCTCAAGGCTCCGCCGGAGAAATACATATTAGTATGAACGAGGACTGGAACAGCTTTGCCAAAGCCCTGGATGCCTGCAAGAAATGCGGCCTGGGGGAAACACGGCTTAATGTGGTGGCGGGCAGGGGTACTTCCCTGGACGCTCCGCTGATGTTTATCGGAGAAGGCCCTGGCGAACAGGAGGATATCAAGGGGGAGGCCTTTGTTGGAAAGGCCGGGAAACTGCTGGATCTTCTTCTGGAAGCTCAGGGCTTTCAGCTTCATCAGTATTACATTGCCAATATTGTAAAATGCAGGCCGCCCGACAATCGGGTTCCTACCGATTCGGAGGCTCAGGCCTGCCTGCCCTGGCTCAGGTTTCAGGTAAAGCATATAAGGCCTGCCATCGTTGTCTGCCTGGGCTCCACAGCCGCCAGATACATTGTGGACAAGGACATTAAAATTACCAGGTCCAGAGGTATCTGGATAGAAAAGCCCGGCTTCTTTTCCGTTCTGCCAACCTATCATCCCTCCGCCGTATTGAGGGATCCCGCCAAGCGCAAGGATTTTTTTACGGATATACGGAAGGTAAGGGATAAGCTTATTGAAATGGAGCTCTGGGAAGGCGCCTGAACAGAAGTTAGGGCCTTGCTTTCACGGGGGATTGTACACCTGCATATCATGTAAGACGAAGCTTCGCCTTACCAGGGGGGAGACAAGATAGCTCTTTCCTGGGAGAAATAATGGGGAGCCTTTTTTCTCCCCGACAGGAAGGTGTACAATGATTTATCTGGATAACGCGGCCACTTCCTGGCCAAAACCGGACTCTGTGTATGATGCAACCTGGAAATTTATGAAAGAGAGCTGCGCCAATCCGGGGAGATCCTCCCATGAAATGGCAAGGGCCTCCGCATCCTGCGTTCTCAAAACCCGGGAGCTTGCAGCAAAGCTTTTTAATATTGACAATCCTCTGGATATCGGATTTACCTCCAATGCCACTCATGCTCTCAACATTGCCATTCAGGGCGTCCTCAAGAAGGGCGATCACGTCGTAACCACCGCCATGGAGCATAACTCCGTGCTTCGGCCCCTTTATCATCTGAATCAAACCCGGGGCATCACTTACACCGTGGTGCAGCCAAGAGATAAAATAGGAACCATAAACGCGGCGGATGTGGCCAAAAGCATACGGTCCAATACCCGCCTTATTATCTGTACGGCGTCCTCCAACGTTACGGGAACCCTTTTGCCTTATAACGAAATTGGACAGCTGGCCTATAAGAAAGGTATCTATTTTCTTCTTGATGCCTCCCAGGGAGCAGGCGAGCTTGACATTGACGTTAAAGAAAACGGCATTGCACTTCTGGCTTTTCCAGGACATAAAGGGCTTATGGGGCCTCAGGGAACAGGCGGACTGTACGTGGGAAGCGATGTTCGTATTAAGCCCGTATTTTTCGGAGGAACCGGAAGCCGGTCCTTTGAAACCATTCACCCCTCCTTTATGCCCGACATGGTGGAAGCCGGTACTGTGAATACACCTGGCCTGGCAGGCCTTGGAGCGGGTCTGGAATGGATTTTTGATACCGGGATGGATAAGATAAGAGAAAAAAGAGAAAGCCTTGTCAGACAGCTTTATGAGCTTTTAAAGCCCTATCCTGAAATTGAACTTTATTCCAGAGGGGATGACGGAAGCAATTGCGGCGCTCTGGCCTTTCAAATCGAGGGTATGGATTCATCGGATATTGCAAATCTTTTAGACGCCAATTATAAAATCGCAGTACGGCCGGGCTTTCATTGCGCTCCCCTTGCCCACAAGGCACTGGGAACAGAAAAAACCGGACTGGTAAGGGTTAGCCCGGGCTACTACAATACGCCCAAGGAGATAGAAGCGACGGCTAAAGCCATATTGGAAATTGCCTCACAGAAGGGTACGGATGGGGAATAGAATGAAGGCACCGGATTAAATGTCGATAATGGTCAGCTCAGGCCTTGAGCCCAGCCGGAAGGGAACGACCACGCAGCCAAGGCCCCGGCCTATGTAAACAAAATTTCCGTTGATTTTGTGGAGGCCTCTTCGAAAGCCCTGCTTGGCGGTGATCTCCTTGCGCATGAGACGGTACTCCATGTTAAAGGGCATCCAAATCTGTCCTCCATGAAAATGGCCGCAGAGAGTAAGATCCGCCTTTCCCTGGGGAAGCTCCAGGGAAAGCTCGGGATTATGTGTAACCGCCAGGGTAAAAGAGGTCGCCTCCTTAAAGGCAAAGGCTTTTTTCAGATCCGGCTTGCCCTGCCGCCAGTCGTCGATACCGACAATTGCTAATTTTCGCCCGTCTTTTTCGAAGATCCTGCTTTCATTGACAAGAAGTGTCATACCCATGCTTTTGAGGTTGAAATAAAACTGCTCTCTGGCCCTGGGGCTTTCGTTAAAGCACTCATGGTCGTGATTTCCCAGAACCGCGTATACTGGAACCGCTAATTGGAGGCCTTTTAGGAAGCGTCCGAACCGGGACACCTGGTTGGGCCTGTCCACCATATCACCGGCAAGGATCACCAAATCCACATTAGCCCGGCTTATAGCCCGGGCTAACGCCTTTTCGGACACCATAAGAAACCCGGGGTGAATATCGGAAAGAAGGGCAATACGAATACCGGGGCCTTTCCCTGGATTTGGGAGCTTGTCCCCCGATAAAGCGCCTGTGCCCTTTTGGAAAGGGAGCGTCTCACATTTGAGAGCTCCCGCTTCCAGGACCATATAGAGAAAAGCAATCAGAACAATAAGAATGAGAATATACATGGTGTACCTGCCTTTTAGCAAATCATCTTTGGTTCTGCTTCAAAAACGAATTATTGAATAGAAGAATCGCTTTTAAAGTGGAATTATCTTTGGGCCATGGGGGGATAGGGCCGCCTTTGTGAAATACTCTTATAGGCGGGGCGGACGATTTTTCCGTTGTTAACAATTTCCTCGATGCGGTGGGCGCTCCAGCCCGCAATACGGGACATGGCAAAAACCGGAGTATAGAGCTCTACGGGTATATCCAGCATGCGGTAAACAAAGCCGGAATAGAAGTCAATGTTGGCGCTTACCCCCTTGTAAATGCGGCGGCAGCGGCCGATAACCTCGGGAGCCAGGCGCTCAATCTTGGCATAGAGCTTGAATTCCTCTTCCATGCCCTTGCTTAGGGCAAGCTCCTCCACATGGCTTTTGAAAAGCTCGGCGCGGGGATCGGAAAGGGAATACACCGCATGGCCCATACCATAAATGAGGCCGGAGCGGTCAAAGGCTTCCTTGTTGAGAAGCTTTTCAAGATATGCGGAAATTTCCTCCTCATCCTCCCAGTCCTTCACCTGCTTTTTGATATCCTCGAACATCAGGGCCACCTTCACATTGGCTCCGCCGTGACGGGGGCCCTTAAGGGAGCCCAGAGCGGCGGCCATTACCGAATAGGTATCCGTGCCGGAGGAGGTAACCACGTGGGTGGTAAAGGAGGAGTTATTACCTCCGCCGTGCTCGGCGTGCAGCACCAGGGCCAGATCCAGCAAAGTGGCCTCCAGAGGCGTATAGCTGCTGTCGGGCCGCAGCATGTGCAGAATGTTCTCGGCTGTGCTCAAATGGGGCACGGGTGTGTGGATGTAGAGGCTTTTGCCCTCGTGGTAATGATTGAAGGCCTGGTAGGCATATACGGATAAAAGAGGAAAATAGGCGATCATCTGAAGGCACTGGCGAAGCACATTTTGAACCGAGGTGTCGTCGGGGTTGTCATCGTAGCTGTAAAGGGCCAGGATACTCCGGGCCAGAACATTCATCATGTCCTTGCCGGGAGCCTTCATGATAAGATCCCGTGTAAAATCCTCAGGGAGCCTTCGGAAAGCGGACAGGTTGTTTTCAAAATTCTTAAGCTGCTCCGGAGCGGGGAGATCGCCGAAAAGCAGGAGATAGCAGGTTTCCTCAAAGCCGAAACGGCCCTCGCCAAGAAAGCCCGCCGCAAGGGCTTCCACATCATAGCCCCTGTAATAAAGCTTGCCCGGACAGGGGATCATTTCGTTTTCGTCAATGATGTAGGCAT
>JAFADM010000440.1 GCA_023424865.1 Bacillota bacterium
AGCATTTCTATTTGGCTGTAGGCTTTAATGGCATTGCCGGTTTGCCAATCACCGGTATAAGCTTTCCTTATGCCTTTGCTTTATTTCTTCCTCCACATTGGCATATTTAGAAAGCCTCTCATAAATATTATCCACTTCCTCCATGGTAAGGCATGGAATATATTGATGAGACATGAGTTCCGTGTGAAGCTCGTTAATTATTAATACCATAACATCCTCACAGTTTTTTACTAATTATACCATAAAAATGAATGGCACAAGCCCTATTCAAATCTATTTAATACCTTTCCTACAGCCGTTTTGGAGTATCTGATTATTTCAGTCCTTATGGTCCTGATTGTTCTTATAATTTTACTGGTTATTTTTGCTCCTTTGGCTTGTCCGTCTTTTCTATTATGTTCAGCATTTCTTCCATCATCTGCTTTTCATCTGGAGATAAAGCGTCTGCAAGGTAATTGCGCCCTAGTCCCTGTTTTTCCCTGAAATCCTGCTGAAGCCTTGCATTAGCCCTTTCAATATCATCCTTTAAGTCCCTGGCGGATAGAAGCGCACAGCCTGCGCCCCTAATGATAATCTGCTGAAGGCCGTCAGAGGTGGCAACGGTTATGTTGTATTTATTCCGGTTGTCATGGGCGAATTTTTCAATGTACTGATCCGCTGTTTGGGCTTCCCGGGTATACACCACATGGATATTATGATAATCGATGATCTCTTCGCTGTGGCCCTGAACACGGTATGCGTCGAATACAACGATGACCTGGCATTTACGGATACCCTGATAATTGCTGAGAATGTCCAGAAGCTTCATTCTGGCTCCGTCCATGTTATCGTCCACATGCTTCTTAAGATCCTCCCAGGCATAAATAATATTATAACCGTCCACAAGGAGGTACTCTTCCTTAATTTCCTGCTGCTTCTTTATATGCGAGGAAGTGTCATTATAGCTGTCTCTTGCGGTATTGTGCCTTTTCCAAACCGTCTTTTTCCCCTGATTTCGATAAAAGGTGCTGTTGAATATCTGATCGATTTCATCAAGGCTTATGAAGCGGTCTTCGGTAACAGCTGCCTGTAAGGGTTCTTCCTCTGTGGGCTCTTCTTTCACTCGGAGGTAGGCTTCCAGATGCATGTAATCCTTTACCAAATCCCATTCCACTAAGAAGCCTCCACCATGGGAGCAGAATACGGAGCTTGTGGGATTTTCCAGATCACTTTCCGAATCATAGCCCGTGCTTTGTATAACCTCGTCAGCATTATGACAGGGTTCATAGCCTTTCAGGCTGCTAAAGAGACGCCCATGGCCCCTGGTATAGGCCGTAACCTTCTTCTGATAATTCCGCATGGTTAATACAGGAGCGCTTCCCGCAAGAACAGTCATTTCACCGTCGGTTTGGGCTACTTCGCAGGTACCGCACATTTTATCAATATCGGACATGGCCCTTCCCACCATTTTCTCGGGAAGCTCCAGCTGAAACCCATAATAAGGCTCCAGCAGAATGGACCGGGCCTCCTTCAAACCCTGACGGACGGCACGGTAGGTGGCCTCTCGGAAATCTCCCCCCGCCGTATGCTTGGGGTGGGCACGGCCTGACACAAGGGTAATTTTCATATCGGTAATGGCGGCGCCTGTCAAAACGCCTTTGTGAGCTTTTTCCTCCAGATGGGTTAAAACAAGCCTTTGCCAGCTTTTTCCCAGCACGTCCTCACTGCAGTTAACCCCAAACTGCAAGCCGCTTCCGGGCTCCCCCGGCTCCATAAGAAGATGCACCTCCGCATAGTGCCGCAGGGGCTCAAAATGGCCCACGCCTTCCACCACATTCCGGATGGTTTCCTTGTACACGATTCTTCCCGCATCAAAGGCAACCTCCAGACCAAAGCGGCTTTCTATAAGGCTCTTTAAAATTTCAATCTGCACCTCGCCCATGATTTGAGCCTGAATCTCCTGCATTGGCTCATCCCACAAAATGTGGAGCTCCGGCTCCTCTTCCTCAATCTGGCGCAGCTTGGGAAGCAGTACTCTGGGGTCGCAGCCCTCAGGGGGAATGATCCTGTAAGACAAAACCGGCTCTAAAATGGGAGCCTCCGAGGCTTTCTCTGCCCCCAGACCCTCCCCGGCCCGGGTTTGGGTAAGCCCTGTGACAGCGAAAACGCAGCCGGCTTCGATTTCGTTTACCGCCTCGTATTTCTGCCCTGAATAAATACGAATCTGGTTAACCTTCTCCTCCCACTGTCCGTTGGTCAGCACTTCCTTTACCTTGAGCCTTCCTCCTGTGAGCTTCATATGGGTGAGCCGGTTTCCCTGTTCATCCCTTGAAATTTTGAATATTTTTGCCCCGAAGACATCGGGATAAATCGGTGTCTGGGTATATTTTGTCAAAGCCTTAAGAAAAGCTTCAACGCCAGAAAGCTTCAACGCGGCACCAAAGCAGCACGGAAAAACTCTGCGCTTTAAAACAGCCCTTTTAATGAGGCTGTCCTCTATGCGCCCCTTATCCAGAAAGGCTTCCAGCATGGCTTCATCACACATGGCCAGTTGGTCGTAAAAAACCTCGGTGTGAGCTTGTCCAAATTCAATGCAGCCCTCATCAAGCTGCTTTTTAAGCTCGTTTATCAGCCGGTCCTTATCCGTTCCGATTTGGTCCATTTTATTGACAAAGAGAAAGACCGGAATCCGGTATCTGTTAAGCAGCCGCCACAGAGTTTTGGTATGCCCCTGCACCCCATCCGCTCCGCTTATGACAAGAATGGCATAATCCAATACCTGAAGCGTACGCTCCATTTCCGCAGAAAAATCCACATGCCCCGGAGTATCCAACAAGGTGATCTGAATGTCCCCTGTTTCAAACACAGCCTGCTTAGAAAAAATAGTAATTCCCCTTGCTTTTTCCAGTTCAAAGGTATCCAGATAAGCATCCTTATTGTCTACCCTGCCCAGCTTGCCGATTTTGCCGCTTAAGTAAAGCATGCTTTCAGATAATGTGGTTTTGCCTGCATCCACATGCGCCAAAATTCCGATGACTAATTTTTTCATAATCTATTTAAAATCCTTCTTATTCCTTAAAAAACACAGTTCGGAGGGCCGATCCTGTAATTCTTCTTATTCTAATGATACTTGCAAGTTTAGTATTTGACAAATAAGAGATACACATAACTTTTACAAAATTCTCTGCTATAGTAAACATCAGCCTGTTAAGGACAGGGAATGGCTATAGTACCTTATCGTTGAAAAACACCAATAAAAAACAAGGTTTTTTATCGGGGCCTCTGTTCAATTGGGTTGCGGGCAAAGCCCGCTTCAGGTTTTGAGAAAGCGCACTGCCGGCTCCTATAAGCCGGATAAAGCAGTGAAAAAGTTTAGGAGGAACGGAACATGTCACAGAATAAAAAA
>JAFADM010000518.1 GCA_023424865.1 Bacillota bacterium
GCCATTGAAGCCTTCGGCGAGGATGGCATTGTGGTGGATTGATGCCCCTTGGGGACAAACGCTCCGGGGTGCCTGAAACCGCTCCCATCCAAAAGTCAAACCCCCGGGATGTTAAAGGCATCTCGCATCCCACCTGTAAGGCTTGCACTGAGTGCAGGCAATAGGGTATGCTACATTCAAATCCAAAGCGGGCCAGGCCCGCACCCCATGCTCAGATTTAATGGCAGGATATCTATTTAATTGACATTATAGACGTTTCTGAGCTATACGGTACTATCCCACCCGTAAGGGAACGGGTGGGATAGATTTTTTAATTGGCAGCCATTTGCTTAAAGCAAACCTGGCTAAAAGGGAGGGGGTTCGATGCCCCCGATCTTTTGATTTAAGCAACAACAGACGCATCATCTTTTATCTCAGGAGGAGCTTATGGCAAGTAAGAACAAGTCGGTTACCCTGGGCGTCAAAAGACAGGGCAAAATGTGGGAGGAACACGCTTGGGGCTATTTATTCATAAGCGTTGCACTCATCATCTTTATCTTATTTACACTTTACCCTGTCATTAATGCCTTTATCATCAGCTTTCAGGAATTCAAGCCCTTAGGCTCAACCTGGGTGGGATTAAAGAACTATGCGGGACTTTTAAAAGATAAGCTGTTTTCAAAATCCATTGTCAACACTGTGGTTTACACGGTTTTCTCTGTGCCTGTATCCCTTGTCATTTCCTTTGTCATTTCCATTCTTATCTACCCAATGAAAAAAAAGATGCAGACCTTTTTTAAGGCCGTTTATTACCTGCCCGGCGTGGCCTCCGGTGTCGCCCTTTCCGTGGTCTGGCTCTGGATATTCGATCCCCTGCCTTCAGGCCTTTTAAACAAGCTTGTCGCCCTTTTGGGTATTCCAAACCAGAACTGGCTGGGCTCCAGTAAAACAGCCATGTTTTCACTTCTTCTCATGTCCTGGCTCTCAAGCCACGGCACAAATGTTATCATTTATGTTGCGGCCCTTATGGGCATACCCGACAGCTTTTTTGAAGCGGCCGACCTGGACGGCTCCTCCTTCTTTCAAAAGCTTCGCTACATCATTATCCCCCTTTTAAAGCCAACCACCTTGTTTCTTCTGGTAACCGGCATCATCGGATCCTTCCAGGTATTTATGAATGCCTACCTTATGACAGGAGGCGGCCCTGACAACGCCACTACCATGGTTGGACTTTTAATATTTAATAATGCCTTTAAATATTTTGAATTCGGTAAAGCGGCTGCCCAGGCCCTGATACTTGCCGTCATTATTGCGGCGATTTCCGTTTTCCAGTTTAAGTTCCTTGGCGACGATGTTGAATACTAAAGCGGGCTTTGCCTGCAACCCAATTGGAGAGAATCGCCGATAATAATTCTTGTCTTTTTATTGACGTTTATCAGCGATAAGGTACTAGACTTGGGCCATGAAAAAGGAGGCAGCAACTATGGCTTTATACAATGATTTTAAAAAGAATAAAAACGCAGTGTATCTCCGCACCACTCTCTCATTTATTAGCCTTATATTATTTGCGGTAGCCACACTCTTCCCCATATATTTCATGCTGATTTCTTCCTTCGGGGATCCTGTGGAGGCAGGAGCGGTAAGCTATTCCCTCTTCCCATCCAAATGGACGCTTGGTTCCTTTATCTTCTTTTTCAAGTTCAGTCCCCACTCCTTCCGCTGGATAATTAATTCCTTTATCGTTGCGGGGGTATGTACCGTTACCAATGTCCTTTTTGCTGGAATGGCCGGCTACGCTTTTGCAAAGATCCGGTTTAAGGGAAACAAATTTCTCTTTTTCCTTCTGCTTTGCGCCATGATGATTCCCTATCAGGTGGTTCAGGTTCCCCTTTATATACTGGTGGTAAATGTTTTTCGCATTCAAAACACCTACCTTGCCCTCATTCTTCCCAGCGTGTGCGGCGTGTACAATATCTTTCTTGCAAAGCAGTTTATGTCCTCGCTGCCCACCGAAATTATCGAATGCGCCAAAATCGAGGGCTGCAACCAGCTCCAGATTTATTTTAAAATCATCTTTCCTCTTTCCAAAACCGTACTTGCCGTCATGGCCATCATGACGTTTATGAGCAACTGGAATAATTTCTTCTGGCCCTTTCTTGTAACCAACACCATGGATATGCAAACCATACAGGTGGGACTTAAGAATTTCCGATTTGCAAACACCACCTATTTCTCGCCCATGATGGCCGGGGCGACAATTTCGGCACTGCCTATGTTCATTCTGTTCTTCTCACTGCAAAAATACTTCCTGCAGGGTGTAACCGTAGGCGCTGTAAAGGGATGATGTAACATGCTCCATGCTATTGCACAAAAGCCTGTGCGAAGAGTGGTCGGGCTCATGTCCGGAACTTCGGTGGACGGCATTGACGCCGCACTCATTGAGCTGGCAGGCCGTGAGGAGCTTCGGGTAAGGCTTCTTGCCTTTGAAAACAAACCCTATAATAAGGAAACACGAAACGCTCTGTTTGAGCTTTTCAACCCTTTAGCCGCCACAGTGGACAAAGTGGGACGGATGAATTTTCTTCTTGGAGAGCTCTTCGCAGAGGCTGCTCAATCCGTTATTAAAAAAGCCGGTCTTAGCTCTTCCGGAGTGGATCTCATCGGCTCCCACGGCCAGACCGTTTACCATGGTCCTGTGCCTGTTCCTTTTTGCGGGCGTTCTGTTGCCTGCACCGTTCAAATAGGGGAAGGCGCCGTTATTGCGGATAGGACCGGAATCCCCTGCGTTTCCGACTTTCGTGTGGCCGACATGGCCGCAGGAGGCCAGGGAGCGCCTCTGGTTCCCTTTACCGAATACCTGCTCTACCGGGATCCGGCAAGGAACATCCTTCTTTTAAACCTGGGGGGCATCGGCAATATTACGGCCATTCCTGCAGCTTGTGAACCTAATGAGATTTTTGCCTTCGATACAGGTCCGGGGAACATGATGATTGACGCTCTGGTAAGCCGTCTTACGGACGGCAGGCTTACCATGGATACAGGCGGAGCGCTGGCAGGCCGGGGACGGATTCGCCAGGATCTTCTTTCCCTCATTACCGGAGATCCCTACTTTCTCCTTCCTCCCCCAAAATCCACAGGGAGGGAGCTTTTCGGCTCCGATTACGTGGAGCGTCTTCTTAATTACATGACGAATAAGGGGATTTCTCTTGAGGACGGCGCGGCAACGCTTACCTATGCCACGGCATGGTCGGTGAAGGATGCCTATCTTCGTTTTATTCATAAACGCATTAAGGCCTCACGACTTATCATCGGCGGGGGCGGAAGCTATAATCCTGTCCTTGTAAACTATCTTCGAAGGGAATTTGAGTCCTTGGGCGTGGAAACCCTTACTCAGGAGGATCTGGGCCATAACAGCGACGCCAAGGAGGCCGTGGCCTTTGCGGTACTGGCCGATTGCACCGCAGCCGGGAAAACCAACAGTTTGCCGTCGGTTACAGGGGCTGCAAGGCCGGTGGTTATGGGCAAGATTTCGCTGCCCCTGTGAAAATGTTAAAGGAGAAGCTTTTATGATTATACCGTTTGAAAAGCATCATACAAAGAAGGTTATTCAGCTTTGGAACACCGCTGCTGTCACTGACGGCTACAAGCCCATGACACCCGAAGCCTTTGACAGCGTTTTCACAAAAAGTCCCTATTTCAGTACCGAAACCGCATTTGTTATGGATACGGGCGAAATTTGCGGTTTTGCCTGCGGACTTACAGGAGAGGATTTGCCGTTGGGTGCCGAATCGGGATACATAACCTGTGTGGTTCTTGCGCCCGCCTTCCAAGGGCTGGAAAATTACAGCAGTTTTCTTAATTTAATAGAAGAGACCTTTCGAAAACGCGGGAAGTTCCGCTCCGAAGTCCTGTTTTTCAATCCCATGATGCTTCCCTGGTATATTCCGGGAACGCCTCTTCATGAGCATAACAATGCGCCGGGAGTACCTGTGGATTCCCGCTTTTATACGGCTCTTCTGGCAAACGGCTATGCGGAGCGAACCCATGAGCAGGCTATGTACTTAAACCTGGAGCATTTTTCCATGCCCTCGGAAGCGGTGGCAAGGGAAGCCTCGGCAGCCGCTTCGGGCTATGAAGTGGCTTTGTTTGATCCCTCCCGTCATACCGGTGTTTCAGAAATGCTGGAAGGCCTGGGCAATCCCCTCTGGCAAAAAGAAATAACCGAGTGTACCAAAAAAGGAATTCCTGTGGTTATTGGCGCTCATGAAGGCAAGGCCGTAGGTTTTGCAGGACCTGTCATCCGCCAGGAAAGCGGAAGGGGCTATTTTACCGGAATCGGCGTCCATCCCC
The DNA here is from genome assembly GCA_023424865.1 of Bacillota bacterium. The sequence continues at coordinate 4,330 of JAFADM010000518.1, forward strand.
AACATGAAGGCCACGGCCTGGGTAGCCTTTTGTTTTTCAAGCTCTGCCAGGCCTTTAAGGACGTGGGTGCCGGGTATATGTCCCTGTATACGGGAACAACCAATCCGGCAGCTAAAATCTACCTTAAGGCAGGCTTCAGGGCTGTCCGGGAATTTGCGGTTATGCGAAAGGAGCTTTAAAATGAGTGAGGAAAAGGTTAAAAAACTGACCCTTCTGGCCATAGGCGGCCATGTAGGTGATATGGAGCTGACAGCGGGAGGCGTTCTTGCTACCCACGCCTTAAAAGGCGACAGCATCGTTACTCTGGCTTTAACCGCCGGTGAAAAGGGCGCCCCCAAAGGACGGGAGCTTGCCGATTACCGTGAGCAGAAGGTCCGGGAAGCCGAAACCTTTGCAAAGATGCTTGGGGGACGCGCCATTGTATTTCCCTACTCCGACGGAGAGCTTCCCGACAACGATGCCCTTCGTTTTCAGGTTTGCGATATAATAAGAGAAGTCAAACCGGACATTCTCATCACCCATTATAAAAACAGCATGCACAAGGATCATATGGCGACCCACCGGATCGTAAAGGATGCCAGGTTCTATGCCGCCAATCCTTTTTTTGAAAGAGAACAGCCTCCCCATTTTGCTTCCAGGCTATACTTTGCAGAGAACTGGGAGGACGCGGTGGATTTTAAGCCCTATATTTACATGGATGTTACTCAGGGCTATGAGCTTTGGCAGGAAGCTGCGGCTACCCACTGGTTTACAACAGGGAGCACTTCCTTTCCCTACCTGGAATATTATAGCCATTTAAGCCGTGTTCGGGGTATTGAAGCCCGAAAAGGCCGGGCACAATGCTTTGCCATTGAGGAAGAAACCATGCGCATTATTAAAGAGAGTCTTTAGCTATGAATAAGATATTAAACGGCATTGACCGTATCGAAAACTACGAGCATCTTTTCAAAGGCAGGCGTATCGGCCTCATTACAGCTCCTTCCGGGCTATCCCTGGACTTTGAGTCCACCCTTCACATTCTCCATAAAAAATTCGGCTTATCCGCCCTGTTCTCACCGGAGCACGGGGTTCGGGGAGACAGGGATGCGGGAGACACGGTGGAAACCTATGCGGATCCCTACACCGGAGTGCCTGTATACAGCCTTTACCGGAAGGATTCAAAGCGGCTGACAGAAGAAATGCTGAAAAACGTGGATCTTGTGGTTTACGATATTCAGGACATAGGGGCCCGTTTCTATACCTTTATATATACCATGCTTTATGCCATGGAGGACTGCGCCCGGTACGGGAAGGAATTCCTTGTACTGGACCGGCTAAATCCTCTTGGGGACAGAGTGGAGGGCAATGTACTCACCTCCGGATATGAATCCTTTGTGGGAGCCTATCCCCTGGCCATGCGCTATGGACTCACACCCGGAGAATTTGCCCTTATGGCCAACAGTGAGCAGAATCTGGGCTGTACTCTTCATGTCATTCCCGTCAGCGGCTGGCACCGCAATAGTCTGTTTCCGGAAACAGGCAGGCTTTGGGTTATGCCCACCATGGGAATTCCCCGGTTTGAAACCGCCCTGCTTTACCCGGGCATGTGCTTCTTTGAAGGAACAAACCTTTCCGAGGGCCGAGGTACCACCGCTCCCTTTGAAATCATCGGCTCACCCTTTATTGACGGTGAAGGTCTGGCTAAAGCCATGAATGCAAAAAAACTGCCCGGCGTTGTTTTTCGGCCTGTTTACTTTAAGCCCTGGATGTCAAAGCACAAGGACACGCCCTGCAAAGGGGTGCAGACCCATATTACGGATCCTCAAAAGGTACGCCCGGTGGAGACAGGCTTAAGACTGCTCCATGAAATCGGAAGGACTTACGAGGCTTTCGCCTTTTTGCCCCCATTCCGGGAAGGGGGACGGCCCTTTATAGACCTTCTGGCAGGCTCCAATATTCTGCGCTCCGACACGCCTCCGGAGGTGCTTTTGGAGAGGTTCGGGCAGGAGAGCCGGGCCTTCGCGGAAAGAAAGGCGGCATTTCATCTTTATAAAGGAGGCGAAACAAGCTAATGGCATATCAAAAGGCTGAACGTTCCCTGGGTGAAAAAATAGGCCAGGTTATTATGGCCGGATTTCCTGAGACCGGGCTTTCAGATGATTTCAAACGGCTGATAGAGGAATATAAAATTGGAAATGTCATTCTTTTTTCTCATAATGTAGAAAGCATCCCTCAACTGGCGGCACTTTGCGGAGAAATTCACAATCGAATCCATGAAGCAACCGGCCTTCCTCCCTTTATTGCTATGGATCAGGAGGGGGGCGTGGTTTCACGTCTGCCCAGGGAGGCCACATCAATTCCCGGTGCCATGGCCATAGCTGCCACCGGCAGGCCCGAGAATGCCCGCAGGCTGGGCGAGATTACAGCTCTGGAGCTCAGCGCTCTCGGAGTAAATATGAATATGGCCCCGGTTATGGATATTAACTCCAATAAAAACAACCCGGTTATTGGAGTTAGATCTTATGGAGACACTCACGAAACAGTTTCAAGCTTCGGTCTTCAAATGCTGAAAGGCCTTCAGGCAGGCGGTGTGCTCCCCGTAATCAAGCATTTTCCGGGGCATGGGGATACCAGCGTAGATTCCCATCTTGGACTACCCATGATAACAAAAACGGAGGCAGAGCTTATGCAAAACGAGCTGGTCCCGTTTATTAATGCTATCCGTGAGGGAGCCCCTGTAGTAATGACCTCCCACATCCTCTTCCCCGCCATTGAAACGGAAAAGGTGCCTGCCACTCTGTCCGGGGCGGTTTTAACAGGACTTTTGAAAAACAGGCTTGGTTTTGAAGGCCTCATCGTTACCGACTGTCTGGAAATGAATGCCGTAAAGGACTATTACGGAACGGCCAAGGGGGCTTTGGAAGCGCTTAAGGCAGGGGCCCACATGGTTTTGGTATCCCATACGGCAAGTCTTATTGAACAGACGGCACGAACCCTGAAGGAAGCGGTACTGTCAGGAGAGCTTCCTATGAAAACGCTGGATAAGGCGGTAGAAAAAGTAACGGCTCTGAAAGCTACTCTGAAAGG